>JAZKBX010000016.1:0-24510 GCA_040388455.1 Bacteroidota bacterium | reverse complement strand
CCTTGAATAGGGACAGAGCGCCCAATTGTTCCAATACTCAAAATAGTAAGACAAGCCCCAAAGGTTAAAATTGATGTTTCTTCGAAAACAAAAAACCAGAAATAGGTCATTAGATAATAACACAACCAAATTAAAAAAGTATAAAGAATAAAAAGTTTTTTTTGTTTAAGTTTTGAAATGCTTGTTAATCCTTCCTTTAAGCCATGTATGAATTGTAAAATAAATCGTGGGGTTTTTTGGAGGATCGTTTTGCGAAAGTAATAAAATAGAATTGATGTTATTAATAGTGCGGCTACTACTGCAATTAAAACTATGCTGTTGCCAGCTATAATTTTGCTGATAATACCATTGTATATGGGGTTAAAAACATTTATCGTAAAGAAATCAATGATTTGGTTAAACTGTAATAATAGTGTGAGCAATAGTACAATTAGCAAACAAATAATATCAATTACCCTTTCAATAATTACAGTCCCGAGTAATTGCATAAAAGGAATCTGGTCCTGTTTTTTTACTGATAAACATCGTGTAATTTCTCCCAAACGAGGCACTGCAAAATTTACAAAATACCCAATGGATAAAGCTGCAAAGGCATTTTGAAATTTTGTTTCATAGCCTATCGATTTTATGAGCATTTGCCATCGTAATACTCTGAAAACATATACCAATATGGATACAAGAAGGACCAGGTAGCACCAATAAAAATTCCCGGTACTGATCACTTGTTTGAGATCATCAAAATTGAGGCCTTTGAAAAAGAGCCAGGATAGGCCTAAACCAATTGTTAGTAAAATAAAGTATTGAATTATTTGGAAAAAATTTGATTTCACGTCAATAATATTTGAAGACGTAAAAATAGGAGAATACTATTAAATGGCTTCCAAATAAATAAAAAAGGCAAAAAATGGGATTTAAACTCTGTGAAACTCATTTAACACTGTGAACTCTGTGTTAAAATGGAAAAGGAGAAATATTTACTAATGATTTAATTTTTGTTGAAAAAAAGTGCTTATGCAACAAGTTCAAATTGTTTTTTGTGAACAGATACTCCATTAATAAGTATCTCAATTATATGTTTTCCGGAATAATGCTTCCGTGTTGAAAAGTCCTGAAAACGATGTTTCTTAGAGATTGAAATAGTTTGTTTGGGTTTTAGATCAATCTCTTTTAATTTAAAAACTTTAGCTGATCGTTCCCCTGATTTTTTAACATAATGAACGGCAAAATCAATAACTAATTTTTGTGATTTTGACTTTTCTGAAATAACATCAAAGTCAAATTGCAAGACTTCTCCCAATTTTAATTTTGATTTATTCAGCTTGAATTCAGCAACATTCACTTTTGCATTTTTTTCAAAATCAAAGAGTGAAAGAGATTGAATATTTCCTTTTTTTATAAGTGTCCGGCTGGCGTGTTTGATTATCCAATAGGTATTCGCATTGTTTTTATCCCAGCCGTTTAAAATTTGAAGCATCCAATCAGTATTATCTTTTGAAATATCATTCAAATGATTTGCCACTGATTTTCTTACGTATAGCTCTTCGTCAGCATTTAATTTTTCAAGGATAGACATGGTAACCTTTGGGTTTTTAATCACTTCATCCAGCTTGAACGACCAAGGTAAACGTGGCCTGCAACCTTCAGAAGCTAAGCGCCTTACATGATGGTTTTTATCTTCGGCCCAATCATTCATCACTTTAATGGTTTTATTAAAATCTCGTTTTAAAAATTCACGAATAGCAAATTCTGAAGAACCAAATTGGGTAAAATAGTTCAATGCTTCCATTGAATTATTAAAGTCGTTATGCCCGTAAAGGCCAACAAAATCAGGAAATATAAGAGAAGTATAATCTCTTTTAATATTCGGAATTACTTTAAAAAGTAGTTCGATAGATTTTTTATAATCAGAGGGTAAATAATTTTTTAATACTATGGAAGTATTACGCATACGCTCATTCAGGGAGTATTGCTCTATATTTTTTGTAACATCTTTTACAAATTTTTCAGGCTGGAAATTTTTATCGACCTTATTAAATTCTTGTGCAAATTGCTCATAGAATTTCTTATTAAACATTTCTTTTAGTGCATCAGCCATTTAA
This sequence comes from Bacteroidota bacterium, assembly GCA_040388455.1. GTDB lineage: Bacteria > Bacteroidota > Bacteroidia > 2-12-FULL-35-15 > 2-12-FULL-35-15 > 2-12-FULL-35-15. The sequence goes on along the minus strand of JAZKBX010000016.1, from coordinate 22,411 downwards.
CAATAATTTGATTTGTTTATGAAATTACAGGCTTTTCATTTATTGAAATAATCGTTTTCTTCTTCACTGAAAGGCCCGTAATTTCATACTGTTTGCATGAGGGATTGCAGCGGAAATCCTTCTCCTGTTTTTCTTCGGAGAAGATTGAAGCGGAAAGCCCGACCCGAAGGGCATGCCATAATAGCCATGAACAGTAACAAATTGCCAACAATTCTGCAATTCAAAAAATTAAGAATTATAAAGCTCCATAACAGTTATTTCGGGAGATATACCTACTCGTCCCGGATACCCCAAAAAGCCGAGGCCACGGTTGACGTATAAATGCTGATCCTGGTGAGAATACAAACCTGCCCATTGTTTATAGGCATACTGTGAAGGACTCCACCTAAACCCCGGAATTTCAATACCAAATTGCCCACCATGTGTATGGCCGCTGAAAGTGATATCAATGTCTTTGTAATCTTCTTTAACTTGCAGATCCCAATGCGAAGGATCATGCGAAAGCAGCAGTTTAACAGGATATTTTTCAGTTCCAGAATGGGCCTTTTTCAAATCGCCATATTTTGGAAAATGAAAACTCCCCCCCCAATTTTCAATGCCAATTATGGCTATTTCATCTTCACCAATTTTTATAGGAATATGTTCATTCATTAATAATTTCCACCCTACTTGTGCATGCACATTCTTTAGATTATTTAAATTTTCGGCCTTTGCTTCTGGGCTCGGCCAGGTAACATAATCACCATAATCATGGTTGCCAAGAGTGCTGAAAACACCAAGGGGCGCCTTGATTTTACTCAATACTTCAATATAAAGGTCGGTTTCAGAAGCCCGGTCATTCACCAGATCTCCGGTAAAAAATATAAGATCAGGTTTTTCTCTTTCAATAATTTTTACAGCTTCTTCTAAATGGGAAGTAGAAACAAAACTTCCGGAATGAATATCTGAAATTTGTATTATTTTCAAACCATTAAAGGCTGATGGGAGATTTGGCAAGGTTACTTTAATGGGGTGTATTTTATAATCGAAGGCCCCTCTCACCATTCCGTATATAAAGCCGGCAAGCGGTAAAGCTGTCATTCCCAATGCAATTTGACTTAAAAATTTCAAACGGGAAATACGATGTGCATTTTCAACTACAATTTCTGTTTTAGTAGTAAAATAGCTCCCAATCCAACGAAATAAACGAATTATATCGTCCGTTGCTAAAAACAGAGAACCAATTATTTTTGAAACAGCCACCATTATTACTAAGGCAAATAAATACACACGAATGTATTTAGGCGAATCGGCAAGGGAAATGAACGAAGGGGTTAAAAAAAGCAAAAACGTAAAAATTGTAAATCCCCAGTAAATATAGGCCGAAGCAGATTTTCTAAATGCTGAACTTTCTTTTAATACAGTGATAATTGCTTGATAAAAATACCAATCAACCAGCAGTAATAACAAGCCTATAATGAAAACACGGATACTTAATGGCATTTATTTAGATTTTTTAATTGATAACAAAACTAAGGAAACTATTTTTGAATTCAAAGTTTCCGCTTCGAGGAAATTGTTTAAAAATGTTAAAAACTCATTTTACACAGTTCTTTTTTTACCGCAGAGTGCGCAGAGGTAATGTTTATAGTGTTTCTCTGCGATACTTTGCGGGTTCTCTGCATGTTTTTTTTCTCAGCGAACTCTGCGGTTAATTTTTTGCGTAACATGAGTTAAAAAATAAAAATGACTCCATATTTAATAGCATATTCCGGAATAAAATAAAAGCATGTAAATTAAACTCCAATAATTTTTTTATCGGAGTTCTAATATTCATTATTTCGTATAACGGAATTTTCAAGGCTTATATTTTCATCCCCCAGCCGATAGGGCAAATAAGTTATAATAAATTGAAACATTTCGTCACTTGTACGCATACTTCCTTCCCGTTCAGCAACCAAGCGTGGAGGGCTAAATGGATTGTTGGGGTTTTGACGGGTATTATCATATATCCCTTCTATATGGATAGTTGCGCCACGTGGGATTTTTAGCATTTTTTTAAAGGTATAAAAATATTGCCATCGAAAATCCCATTTGTTAATTCGTATTAAGGGGATCGTGTCGCCTTGTTGAGTTACAGCAAATGCCATAAATTGTTTTCCCAACAAATGCATATGAGGATTTATTGTCAAGATAGAAATATCAAAGGGCAGTGTATAATCCGAATGAAATGTCATTACCGTGTCCGGAGGAATTACTAATGCAGGAACTGTTGGCGAAACACCAAATGTCCCCATCTGAAACTCTTGTGTAGGGCGACTTGGAGCTTGTTTTGCGTAAAACACATTGAACGTGGTTTGATCACTCGTATCTACCCTTGAAGGGCCATAATGTATATCTTTCAAAAAAATAGCACCTTTCCGAACCATTTTAAAACCACCAATTCCATTGGGATATATAGGAGGGGTAACACCCGGTAAATAATTAGCTACCGATTGGGTAAGGGTTGGGTAGGTTAATCCATCATCATTGGGTAAATCAATTGCTGCATAAGCTTTTAATTTATCGGGAATCGTTTCTAAGTCAGCAACAGTATTGCCTTTAAACACATCTTTCTTTTTGTCAAACTCATAGCTTAATAGTTGTGCATTAACATGGTGTACCAGTTTGCGGTTATCAGGTACAATTTCTATAGCACTTATAAATGTATCATTTGGTATTTGGTAGGGCACGCGCATCAATAAAAATAAGTCTTTCCCATTTCCTTTTATTTTATAAATATCTCGTAATTTAATTATGAGATCAGGTTTTCCTAATTGTGAACCAACGGGAAAATCCGGTAGTTTAGCTGCTTTTGTAGAATCTCCTACCGGACAACCATTGTCAACCCATGTTCCGATCATTGCAATTTCATCAGCATTTAAAACCTTTTCATCAATAAAGTGTGAATAATTCGCATCGGCAGGCCAGGGAGGCATATAACGTGTTTGTGTAACAAATTTGATCAAATTTGCACGTGAAGATGCATCCTGGAAAGTTAATAAATTAAACGGCCCGGCCTCACCCGGTCGATGACAGGAGGTGCAGTTTTTGTAAATGATAGGTGCAATATGTTCAGAATAGGTAATTACTTCCGGAAGTTTGCTGTTATTGCACGAAACAATAAAAAATGCAAATAATACGTTTAAGTAAAGTAAATTTTGCCTGGTTAATAATATAGGAGAGTTACTATTCAATGATGTCAATTTGTTTTTAATTTATTGGGGCGTTCCCTTTCTGAAAAAGAAAGGGCGGGCTTTCCACTTCAATCTTTTCTAAAAAGAAAAGGATTTACGTTTCAATCCCTAACGCATGATTAACCGTTAAAGACATGATTAATTTTTCTAAAAATTTCAGTCAAAATTCATCAGGCTCAATTAAAAAGCAGTTTTGATATGTTGAAAAACGGGTTAACAAATTTACAAAACAAAAGGAAGCTAAATGTAGGTTGTATTTATCTTTGTTTTATGTATAGATTTTTTAAAGTAACATTTATTGCCTTTACGTTTATTTTTATAGTAAGTATTTTGGATTCCTGCAGAAGCAAGGGCCCTTACAATCCTTATTTGAAAATGAAAACAAAGCCAAACAAAATGCAAATGGATGCCGATAAAAAAGTAATCAAAAAGGGGAACAGGGCCTATAAACGGCAATTAGGTAATAATAGATATCATTTGTTTGGAAGAAGGAAACCGCCGGGCGGATAAAATTAAAAATGATAAAGAGTGTTATTGCAATTTTTTATTTTACTTCTGATTTTTATTTTTGATAATTTTTCGACATCTTTACACTCTGATATTGAAATTTGTTAAGATTGTTGGTATGAAATTTTTTTTGAATCTGTTTGTTTTACTGCTTTTTATTTCGAATTCTCATAATTTTGTTGGGAAAAAGCAAATACATTCCGAAAAGCAGTCATTTGTAGGTAAGGCAATTGAAAACTCTTTAGATGCAGTGTCTGAAGATAATATTCGAACTGTTAGTCAAGACTCCTCAGATGGGATCCCTCATAAACAAAAGAAAAGAAATAGGAAAAGTGTCAAGTCTGCTCTCTTTTGTATTGGTAATGAATCCATTCAAAGAGTAAATAGCATTGAGAATTATTCTCTTTTCGTTCATGAAGAATCACTGTATTCTCAACCATTTCCAGCGAATGGAAGGCGTGGCCCACCAACGGGTTATTCTATTTCTTAAAAACATTCAGTGTTTTAGTTAGAAAATTGACTTTTAAAGTCCTATCAAATTTATAGTATCAATAAAGATTAATTTTACCAAATTGAATTCCCCTAATAACAATAGTCAATATCCTACTAATTGGTATGCGATTTATACCAAGCCCAGAGCCGAAAAAAAGGTTTTTGAACGGCTTGCTTTAAATGGCTTTAATGCTTATTTGCCATTAGTTACAAGTGTAAGGGAATGGAGCGACCGTAAAAAGAAAATAGTTACTCCATTGATTTCATCCTATGTGTTTGTAAATGCTAATTATGATGAATTGTTTAGTGCACTTACAGTCCAAGGTACTTCAGGAATACTTAGATACTTGGGAAAACCTGCCATAATCAGAGATCAAGAAATTGAAAATTTAAAGATTTTATTGAATGATTCAGAACAATTTGCAATACTTGAAAATAATACCTTTGAAAAAGGGGAGAATGTTGAAGTGATAAAGGGGCCTTTTACCGGTTTGATTGGACAATCTGTAAGTATTCAAGGGAAGCATAGGATTATTGTAGAAATTGAAGCAATGGGCAGTAGGATGGCCGTGAACGTGCCATTAACGTTTGTGAAAAAGAAGATTTCATGCTACTTCAAATAAAGTATTATAGTTGTTGCGGAATGATTTTTAGGGTTTTTTGTATTATTCTTAACTTTTTGTTAGGCTAACAGTTTTGAAATAGTGAATTTACCTAATTTAATATTTGAAATCTGATTAGTTTTTGAAATAGGCCTTAGTGTCGTTAATTTATAGATATTTGAAAGATATTTGGTTGTGAGCTAATAATTTAATGACTTTTGTATAAAAAAACAGGTGATTATAGTAAGCAAATTGCTATATTCGTAGCCTTCGATAAATTTTTAAGCAGAACCAAACAATGGGGCTGACGTTAGCGAAGCTGTGTAAGGTCTGTAATTTGGTAAACGAGAAACAATCTAAATGGTGTTATTAAAATAAATTTTGAATTAAAATTTTCGTAAAAAACAATGTTAGATTTAAACAATAAATCCATATTAATTACCGGGGGGACCGGGTCATTTGGTAAAATGTTTACTAAATTAATTTTCGAAAGATTTCCAAAGGTTAAGAGATTGGTGATTTTTTCTAGAGATGAGCAAAAACATTATCAAATGGCAATGGAATACCCTGAAAGTCAGTACCCTGGTATTCGTTATTTTATAGGAGACGTTAGAGATGAAAAGCGATTAGTAAGTGCTTTTGAAGGGATAGATATTGTAATCCATGCAGCAGCTATGAAACATGTTGATATAGCTGAATACAATCCAATGGAATGTATAAAAACTAATGTGCTTGGAGCGGAAAATGTTATTAATGCCGCTTTGGAATGCGGTGTAAAAAATGTAGTTGCACTATCTACTGATAAAGCCGCAGCACCAATTAATTTATATGGCGCTACTAAGCTGACATCAGATAAATTATTTATTGCAGCAAACAATATAAAAGGAAAACGAGATATTAAATTTTCAGTTGTCAGGTATGGTAATGTAATGGGATCCAATGGATCTGTAATGCCATTTTTTTTAAATAAAAAAAAAGATGGAGTTTTACCGATTACCGATTTTAGAATGACTCGCTTCAATATTTCTCTTCAGGACGGCTGTGAAATGGTTTTTAATGCAATTGAAAATGCCTGGGGAGGAGAAATTTTTGTCCCGAAAATTCCATCTTATAAAATTACAGATGTCGCAACAGCCATTGCTCCTGAATGCACACAAAAGGAAGTAGGGATACGTCCGGGTGAAAAATTACATGAAGAAATGATTACAACTTCTGATTCATTTAATACTCTTGACTTGGGTAAATATTATGTTATTTTACCTCAAAGGGCTGTATTTGATGTTAATGAATATAAGAAACAATTTAATGCGATTGAAGTGTCTCAAGGATTCAGCTATAATTCAGGTAATAACGAAGAGTGGGAAACAATAGACAGCTTGAGAGAGTTGATCAAAATACATGTAGATCCAGCGTTTAAAGTATTAAACTAAGATTTTCATAATTCTTAAAATTATCCCAACCTTATTAATTTACGTAAAAATAAGGTAGTAAAGAAAGAAACAGAATTTTCCGATTGAAAAAGTTTTAGATTTTTATTATGAGTAACATTGCCATTATCCCTGCAAGAGGTGGAAGTAAGCGAATTCCAAGAAAAAACATCAAGGATTTTTTAGGAAAGCCCATTATTGCTTACTCTATTGAGGTTGCTATTAAATCCGGTTTGTTTGATGAGGTAATGGTTTCTACCGATGATAATGAAATTGCTGAAATTGCAAAGCAATATGGAGCAAAAGTCCCATTTTTAAGGAGCGAAAAAAATGCAGATGATTACACTGGGCCAGGCGATGTGGTATATGAGGTTATTAATGAATATCAAAACATTGGAATTTATTTTGATATTGGGTGTTGTATTTACGCAACAGCCCCATTATTAGAATCAAAACATTTATTAGAAGGACATAATCTACTTTGCAGTTCTGAATTTGAAACAGTATTTCCTGTAGTTAAATTTAGTTCCCCTATATGGAGATCATTTAAAATTGATGACAATGCAGGAGTTGTGATGAATTTCCCTGAATACGAGATAAAAAGATCGCAAGATCTAATAAATACATATCATGATGCGGGGCAGTTTTACTGGTTTTATACTTCTAAAATGTTAGAATTAAAAAACAAAAATATATTTGGAGTTAAAAAAGGCGCTATTGTGTTAGAAGAAATTGAAATACAGGATATTGACAATATTGAAGATTGGAGGATGGCTGAATTGAAAGCCAAATTATTGAAAATTAAAAATAATATTTAACTTGATTCAAAAAAAATGATAATTACAATATCATGAATATTTCGGAAGAATTTAAAAATCGCATTGACGAAGAAAGAATAGATGATGCTTTTGAAGCAGCTGATTTCCTGGCTAAAAGCTTTATCAAAACTGGAAGGTATATTGTAGATGAATCTTGGGGGCCTGAAGGATTGCTGTACTTAGCAGAATCATCCTATGCTTTACTTAGTGCTTATGAAATAACAAAAAATGAACACTATCTAGATGCCGTGAAATCTATATTAAATGAACTAAGTAGAATCCAAAAACCAAGTGGTGGTTGGGCTTTAGAACTTGGGAAACATGGAGATGGGATCGGTTTCAAAATCACAGATGAAATTAGAAATATCACCGCTGAAATTGAAGACCTCCCTCCAACTGTTGCAATGTTAAAAACTATTTCAGATTATCAAAAACATAGTGGTGATCTAAGTTATATCGATATAGGTAATAAAGCCTTTAAATATCTGATGGGTTTTTGGGATGAAAACTATGGTTCATTTTTAGAGAAAGAGAATAATAAATTGATGGCATTAAGGTCAAATCCAAGAAGCTACCACTTATTTTCATTCCTTGGAATTAGTGCCTGGAAAGATTTTGAACCAGATACTGCTAATGAAATTTTACCGGTAATATTGAATTTTATTAAAGATACTTTTGAGAGTTATGATGATCAAACAATGCCATTAGTTTATGGATTACATGCTGCAACACTTGTACAACATTGTGCACCTGAATACATTATTAATGTAATCAAACCAAGAATTGATAATCATCTTGTAAATAATCCAACATTTAAAATCGATGGACTAAAAGGTGCCTATGGACATAGAGATGGTTTGAGGGGCATCGTAAAAAACGAAGCACATATGCGAAGCGCAGCAGGTGTTGCCATAGCGATGAAATTTTATGACTTATATACTAATTCTCGTACCTACAGAGATACAGACGCCTATAAAGACGTTAAAAATTGGATACAAAGTATGAAAGGGGATTCCTTCTACTATGAATTTGAAATACTACCTGAAAGAAAAAAGTTAGGCTATGGCTCTCCAGGACAGTATTTACCTATTTGGTGGATTTTAGGCCAAATGTAAGCAGCGTGGAATTAACTAATTTTCTTTTAAATAATATGTTAATACAAATATTGGTCGATAATCCAAAATCGTGGATTGTTCCGTACTCACAAAAACTTAAAACAGAACTAGAAAATAAAGGTTTTCTATGCAAATTAATACACCAACATAACGACATTGAGAAAGGTGATATATTGATTTTATTATCATGCGAAAAAATATTAGAAAATTTAACTTTGAATAAGTATAATCTTGTTGTACATGAAAGTGAACTACCCAAAGGTAAAGGGTGGTCACCACTTACCTGGCAAATACTTGAAGGGAAAAACAAAATACCTGTTACATTATTTCAAGCTAATGAAAAAGTAGATTCCGGTGTGATATATGGGCACGTTATTATTGAATTAGACGGAACTGAACTGGTAGATGATTTGAGAGAAAAACAGGCGAATGCTACAAGAGAACTTCTTTTAAACTTTCTGGCTGCTTATCCTACCGTTAAAGGAAAAGAACCAGAAGGTGAAGAATCTTTTTACCTAAGGAGAAAACCTGAGCACAGCCAGCTTGATATCAATAAAACAATTGCGGAGCAATTTAATCTGTTGAGAGTTTGTGATAATGAAAGGTATCCTGCATTTTTTTTAATTAAAGGTGTTAAATATACTCTCAAAATATTCAAGGAAGATGAAACCCTTTCAAATTGAACACTTAGCTAATGCCGGGTAGTACTTATGAAAGTCTTTCTGACAACTATTGAGATTATTATTCTCTACAAAGAATGATTTGCAAAAAGAAGCATTGACAGCCCTTAAAGAAATTTTATCATATGAAAAAAATTAATGTTAATGGTTTTGAAATAGGAGGTGATAAAACTTTTATCATAGCCGACATCGGTTCCAACCATAAACAAGATTTGACTTTAGCCAAAGAATCTATTGATGCTGCTGCTGAATCAGGCGCTGATGCCATTAAATTTCAATCCATTCAACTTGATGAATTGTATCTGAATCCGGATCCTAAAACGGTGGACTTTATCAAGCAATTAGAATTTCCGGAAGAATGGCATTTTTTATTGAAAGAATATTGCGATAAACGAAATATACTTTTTTTCTCATCCCCAACCTATCTAAAAGCTATTGACCTGCTTGAAGAAATCAATGTGCCACTATACAAAATTGCTTCTGCACAAATAGGTACTTTCCCTCAAATAATAGAAAAAGTAGCTTCACTCCATAAACCTACTATTTTTTCAACTGGTATTGCTGCTTATGAAGAGATCATTAAAGCTGTAAATATTTTTAAGAAACACGGAAATGACCAATTCATCATTTTACATTGCAATAGTATCTACCCCACCCCGGCTGGTAAAGTAAACTTGCAATTAATGAATACATACAAACACATGTTTGGCAATCCTGTGGGGTTTTCAGACCATACTGATGGGACACATATTGCCTGTGCAGCAGTGGCAATGGGTGCAAAAGTGATTGAAAAACATTTCACGCTCCATAGGAAGCTAAATACACCCGACTGCTCCTCATTTGCTTCAGATCCCGAAGAATTAAAAAAGTTGGTGAACACAATAAGGGATATAGAAAATGCCAGTAATGTATTTCACGACAGGTTGCAAATACAATCTGAGGAATTGGAGTTTAAAGAAAGTATTCGTTATAAAATAATTGCTTCAGAAAATATAGAAAAAGGTGAAATAATACAAAATGAAAAATTAAATTATCTACGTTCTAATTATGGAATAGATTGTACTGATTTATATAAAATCATTGGCAAAAAAACCAGAGTAGGTATAAAAAATGGAGAAGTTATTACTCTTGATAAAATAATTATTAATTAACTTATAATATTATGTATAATACTATACCAACTATTGAAAGGTCTTGCGATAACTGTGGAAGTTCTAATATGGAAAATTTATGGGAATATAGCCATAAAACAAGAACCATGTCAAAAATATGGAAATTTAATGTACACAATGTTATATGTAAGGAATGTGGTTTTGTTTTCACATCTCCAGCATTAAGACAAGAATATTTAATGGATTATTATGAAGATTCGTACTCACAATTTACAGAACAACAACCTGACTATAGTATACAGAAAAGATTATCAATTATTGATAAATATTTCCCAAATTATACTGATTGCTATATTGAAATTGGTGCGAACTCAAAATCTCAGTTTCATAATCAGTTGAATAATAAATTTAAAACAGTGTTATCAATCGAACCCAATAAAAGCACTGCAAGCGATTATAGAAATGCAACCGAAATTGAAGAAGAAAAAGCGGATTGCCTCACCCACTATTTTGTTCTGGAACATGTACCAGCAATAAATGCTTTTTTTAAGCAATGCAATAATTTATTGAAACCCGATGGCCATATGATCTGTGAAGTACCTGCACTATCACTATATGAAAAGCATATTGCTCCCTTAATATTGTTTGAACATGTTAATCATTTTACACCAAAAACATTGGAATCAATTGCAGCTGCTAGAGGTTTTGAAATGATAGAGAATTCATATACTGATTGCAGCAGACCTTTTGGTTTCGTTTCGGTATTCAAAAAGTGTAACACTACACAAAAACAAAATTTAAACGAATTTGATATAAATAAGAAACTGTTTTTAAATGGTTTAAGGGCTGTAGAGAAATTTAATGTTTTAATAAACAGTTGTCGGGAGATTATTAATAATGTATTAAATAAAAATATAATAATATGGGCTGCGAATGAAACAACCAGCAGGTTATTAAATGAACTCGAATTAGGTAACAATATCAGTATTATTGATAGCGATATAAGGAAAAAAAACTATTTTGGAAACAACCCCGTTGTCCATCGGCCGGATGAAGTACCGGACATAATAGTTAATGCTGATGTAATAATAATTTGTACTGCGTTCCATGCTCCAGAGATTATCGAATCAATTAAAGTAAAATATAATAAGTTCTTTGAAACAGAATCCATATTTATTATTGATTTAATATGAAAAAAACTCTTGTAATCGGTTCCGGTTGGGAACAATTAGCATTAATTGAAACCTTAAAAAACGCAGGACATTATATTATTGCCACCCACCCATCCATTCAGGCTGAAGGTTTCAAATTAGCGGATCAATACTATGTTAAAGATAGTAGAGATATAGCCGGCCATTTATCCATAGCGGAGTCTCATAAAATTGACGCAGTAATAACTGATAATTGCGATTACTCATTTTATACGGCTTCGATTATTGCATCTAAACTTAAATTACCATTTGCATCGATACAATCTGCAATTTTTAGTAACGATAAATTTGCTCAACGTTCCTGTGTCAAGCGGTATAATATTAAACAACCAAATTTTGTTAAGGTTCAAACACTTGATGAACTAACCAAAGCAGCTGAAATAATTGGTTATCCGTCTATATTAAAACCCATTGATAGCAGAGGTTCTTTTGGCGTGACAATTATTAATAATTTATTGGAATTGGAAGAAGCATACTTTGATGCAATTAATAATTCACCATCCAGAATTCTAATATTTGAAAGGTATATTCCAGGCACTCTGATCACCGTTGATGGATTTTGCTTTAGTAATGGACACAAGTCATTGACTGTTGCATCACGCAAGTTTGAAGGTGGTCCAAAACCTATAACGAAAGAAATAATATACCCTGCTTTGTTCAATAAGGAAATCAGTAGACAGTTGATGCAAAACCACCATAATGTTATATCTGCATTGAATTATAATTACGGGCACACGCATGGAGAATATATTTTAACTGAAAATAATGAAATCTATTTAGTAGAATGTACAAACCGTGGAGGTGGGGTTTATACTTCCTCCGTTATTGTGCCATTGCTTACTGAAATTAATTTAAACGAACTGCTGATTAATCAATCGCTTGGTATTGACCAAACAAAGGTTGAGGATGTTTCAACTCAATTTATGAAACACGCTGTTATGCTTACCTTTTTAGATTATGAAATAGGTAAAGTAATCGACAGTATAAATACAGAAGAAATGAGAAGTAAACCTTATACTGTAAGATTTAGATCGAAGTATGGAAAAAATGATATGGTCGAATCGATTGAAAATGGGGCAGGAAGGCATTCTATGCTTGTTATACGCGGTAATAATGACAATGAACTCAGAAATAATCTTGAAGCATTCAAAAGCGATCTTAAAATAGTTTATCATCAATAATACCACCATGTTAAATATAGTAGAAAATACCTTACGTGATGGTTCATACGTTATCGATTTCCAGTTTGATAAAAATCAAACGGCTGATATAACAAAGGGGCTGCACTCTCTTGGGTTCAACCTCATCGAAGTAGGTCATGGATTGGGGTTGGGAGCCTGGAATAATCCCAAAGCAGGTTTATCAAAGGAAAATGATGACACGTATATCAGAGCAGCGAAACAAGCAGCACCCAATGCCAGCATCGGTGTGTTCTTTATCCCGGGAATTGGCAACAAAGATGATATGGGCAAAGCCATTGACAATGGCATAGACTTTATCAGGATTGGCAATAATATAGATACATTTCGCAATGCAAGGACATTTGCTGAATACGCTAAAAGTAAAGGTCTGTTTGTTGCTATTAATCTAATGAAGAGCTATGGCGTTAAATCCTATGAGTTTACTAAAATTGCGAAGGAAATAGATTCATGGCAGTTAGCTGATGTCATTTACCTTGTTGACTCAGCTGGGTGCATGATGCCTGATGAAGTTTTTGAATATATTGATAGAACCCGTGAAAAGGTTGCAACACCCATTGGGTTTCACGGACACAATAATTTATCGTTGGGAATTGCCAATACACTTCAAGCTGTTAATGCGGGAGCTACATACATAGATACATGTATTAGGGGAATGGGCAGAAGTGCTGGAAATGCACAAACCGAAATCATGATCTATATTCTACAAAAAATGGGATTGAGCCCTATTGATACTGAAATTTATAAATTTTACGAATTCGCAAATAAATACATTGTGCCTTTAATGCCCCACATGCAAGGACTGTCTGATGAAGAGATTCATATTGGCATCAGTAAATTCCATTCCAGCTACTCGCCACTTCTTCAACAGGTGAGCAACGAGTTTTGCATTGATGAAAAAAAATTGATGAAAATGGTATCAGATATTAATTGCATTAATCCAAACGAAGAATTATTCAAAAACATTGCTCAAAAAATAAAGAAAGCATGAAAAGCTCTTTAAGTAAGATTGCAGATTCAATGATTGAACGTTATTCCAAAAGGTATAGAAAAATGGGATATGATGTTAAAACATTAGGTTGGGGTGATAGCGAGCAACAGCATTATAGATTCACACAAGCACTTGAAGGAATACATTTTGATAGGGAAAAGTCAATTCTTGACATAGGGTGTGGATTTGGCGATTTCGCAGCACTATTGATTGCGGAACAGAAACTGTTTAAAAGCTATACTGGCTGGGATATAAATCCTGACTTAATTAATGAATCCAGAAATATTTGGCACGGCCAAGCTGCAGATACTAACTTTGAGGTTGTTAATATAGGAGATAAAAAATTCGGTTCGCCTAAAGGGGATATTGGATTCATGTTTGGAGTCCTAAACCTTAATCTAAAGGGAGAGTTCGACAATTACAAATATTCCAAAATATTTATAGAAAATGCGTTCTCTGCTGTTAACGAAGTTTTAGTAGTCGATTTTCTTAGCTCAAACTTGACACCCGATTACCTCAAAGAAGATTTTGTTTTTTACCATGACCCTGCAAAGATGCTTGAATTTGCATTCACGCTAACACCAAATGTTGTATTAAAACATAATTACAGTCCTATTCCTCAAAAAGAATTCATGCTTTTTTTATACAAATAATACATGTATCTATTCGACTTTAATATACATCTGCCATATATTAATAATGAAGATGTGAATATTGTGATTAACCAGGATTTAAATTTGGATATGCATGGTATAGCAAAAGGATTCGAAGCACATCGCACTGATATTAAGAAATGCAATGGAGCAAATTTCCTGCTTTTTAATACTAACTTGTTCAAAGAAGATGTTTTACCTTTCTTCAAATCTGTTGAGACGGTAATTGATAATGTTAAGTATACAGCGCTCATTAATTTCAGAGATAAAGCGGTGTTTGGCTATATTGATAATATTAAAAATTGTGGAGTGCATGCCATAATGTTTAATTCTTATTTACAAAAAATTTCAGAAACAGATTTTCCAGATGTCATAAAAGTTTGTAAATATGCCGAAGAAAAGGAACTTATTGTTTGTATTGACGGAAGTTACGGCACGTCTAAAATGTATACATACGATAATATGAAGCTGGCTTGTGCAGTGGCTGATACGATAACAGATACTCCAATTGTTATTGTACATAGCGGTGGATACCGTTTGATTGAAGCTATGTTGCTGGCCGCAGATAAAAAAAATGTGTGGCTTGATACATCCTTTTCATTACCCTACTATAGTGACTCATCCATTGAGACTGATTTTGCGTATGTAATGAAAAAAATGAATTTGGAAAGAATAGTATTCGGTAGCGATCACCCTTATATTCATTTTGATGACGCATTGACTAAGCATTATACATTCTTTTCGAAATACAATTTTAGTTCTGACCAAATAGAAAAAGTGATGGGTTTGAATGCACTCCAATTATTCAATGACAAATAATATACTCATTCTCACGGAAGCAGGTAAAAACATCGGACTAGGACATTACACCCGCTGTTCGGCATTGCGTCAAGCATTTGAGGCAGTTGAAACTCCTGTTCAAATGCTCGTATACCAAAATGAATATGATATAGCAGAACATAACATTGTCAAATCAAATTGGTTAAAAGACATTGACACTGTGATTGCAAACAAAGAATTGTATACGGTGATTGTTGACTCTTATCTGGCGGATGCAAATATTTACAAAAAGCTTCAAACTGTATGTAAGTATCTTATTGCTTTTGATGACTATAATCGTATTTCTTATCCATGCAGTTTAGTTATTAATCCAAATGTTTTTTTTTGCAGCATTGATTATTCTAACCAAACAGCGAAATGTATCGGTGGAAAAGATTATGTGATACTTCGCGAGGAATTTAGAAATAAAGCTCCGATTGGAAAAGAAAATAACAACATTAATAATATATTAATCACCATAGGAGGTTCTGATTTTAGAGGCATTTTGCCGAAAATTATTGAATCATGCTTAGCAACGAATATTGCATCCATTACCGCAGTAATACCTGACGACATCTGTTATATGGGTTTAGATGAACGTTTGAGGATTTTACCTTCGCAAAGTGCAGAATCCATGTACGGACTCATTCAAAAAGCTCAAATTGTTATATCTGCGTGCGGGCAAACATTGCATGAGTTGGCTTCAATGGGAAAAGCCACCTTAGGTATTTGTTTGGACGTAGATCAGATTCCTAATCAACAATATTATTTGAACGCAGGATTTCTTCCATTTGATATTCAATGGGATGATTCAACACTAAGTGCTAAAATTAAGGCGGGAATAGCATTTTATGATTCTAATGGAAATTCTGTTTCTGCAACTGTGTCAAATCTATTTGATAAAAATGGAGTTTTGAATATTGTTTCCATTATAAAGAAATTATCATGATAAATCTGCAGAATAAAAAAATAATGATTGTTGTAGCTCATCCTGATGATGAGTTATTGGGTTTAGGAGCATCAATGCATCATTTAATAAGTGAACATGATATAAAAACACATGTAGTTATTCTTGGAGAAGGTATAACTTCCCGCAGTGATATACGTGATAAAGCAAAATGGAAAACTGAATTAGATATTCACAGAAGTAATATTCATTCAGCACAAAAAGCTATAGGCTATCATTCTGTCAGCATTTATGATTTTCCTGACAATCGATTTGATACAGTTGCTTTACTTGATATTATAAAAGTGATTGAGAAAGAAAAAGAAAATTTCAAACCGGATGTTATTTTTACTCATCATGGCGGTGATTTAAATATTGATCATCAACGAACATTTGAGGCTGTTATAACTGCTTGCAGACCAATGAAAAATGAAACAGTTAAAACCATCATCTGTTTTGAAACACCATCTGGCACAGAATGGAGAGCATCAACTGATCCAAGGCATTTTATACCCAATTTATTCATAGAAGTTTCTGAGAAAAACATTGATGCTAAAATAGAAGGAATGGAAAGCTATGAATTTGAGAAACGCTTATATCCACATCCAAGATCTCCCGAAGCACTGAAAATTCAAGCTCAACGATGGGGAGTTGCTATTGGTAGCGAATTTGCAGAAGCTTTTGTCCTAATCCGTTCAATAAATTAAATTGTATGAAAATAGCAAACATTGAAATAGGTTGTAAATCATAAACCCTTTATTATTGCCGAAATTAGTGGAAATCATAACCAATCACTGGAAAGGGGAAAAGAAATTATTATCAGTTTTCAGGAGAGTCAATTATTAAATTAAAGTCAATTCAGACTTTAATTTTCAACCAAACTCTTTTAGCATTTGCTCAAAGATATCTTGACGTTAAGCCTATTCTTGATCTTTTGGCATTTTGGTGGAGTGCTCCATGTGAATGGAAAGGGAAATCTGCTGCTGCACAGATGTACCATTTTGATATGGATAGGATAAATTCATAAAATTCTTCTTTTATTTAACAGGTGTGTAGATACAGATACTGGCCCACATTGCTTTGTGCAAGGATCGCATAACAAATTGCCCTGTAGTTTATCACGTGACGGTAGATTTACCGATGGGGAGATCGAAAACACATATGGGAAAGGAAATATGATTGAAATATGTGGCAAGAAGGGAACGATTTTGGCTGTGGATACCCGTGGTTTCAATAAAGGGAAAGAATTATTAAAAGACTCTCGTTTGTTATTTCAAATCAAATTTGCCGAATAGTATGTTTGGGCAATTCTACCTTCCGGTCCATATTAAGTTTGCAAATGAAGAAATAGAATCTGTCAAATTCTAATCCAAGAAAATTATTGATAGGAGTGATTTAAAAAAATGTATGGATAGTATTAAAACACAATTATTTCGTGATTCTCTGATATATACTTTTTTACCCAAAATTTCAATTGTTGGGTCTTTATTGATACTTCCTCTTATTACCCCTTATCTTACTTTAGAGGATTATGGTATGTTTGGGCTCTTAATGGCATATGTTGTAATTTTCCAAGTTTTTGTAGTGCTTGGGCAGCATGTATTATTGCATAACTCATTTTTTACTCATAAAACGAGTTATAAATTGATTTGGAAAAGATCCTTTGGCTTAATGACAATTGCTGGATTGTTGAATAGCCTCATTTTTTCTGTTATCCTCTATTTTACAATGAAGGATGAGTTGGGTGAGAATTGGATTTTTGTTCTTGTAATGGTCAGTTTATATTTTACTCTTTCGCCAATAGACACCATTGTTTATAGTTATTATGTATTAAAAGAAAAGGCCTTACCTTATGCATATGGGGCAGGATTAACTGGTATTATTACAACTTTTGTAACTTTGATTTCAATCAAATATTTAAAATTGGGATATCTTGGCTGGATAATTTCTCTTCCTCTGTCTGTTTTAATTAGCTATATATATTATTTTAGGAGAATCTTCATCATTGAGAGAATAGTGCCTCGATTCAGACTAAAAAAGAGTTTTTTGTTGAAGGCTTTCAGAACAGGGCTGCCTTTAACTCCTCATCAGCTTTCGCTATTTATTTTGGGTATTTCTGATAGATTATTGCTCGAATATTTGAATGTTCCCATAAAGCAAATTGGTTTATACAGCCAAGGCTATAATTTAGGCTCTCAGGGAAGTATAATCATTAATGGAATTTTTCAGTCATTCTCCAAAAAACTTCAGGAGGGATTTAGGGGTGATACCGAATATCATAGGACGTTTATTAGAAAATCGATGATCTTTATTCCTATGCTTATTTCCGTTATCCTGTTTTTAGGAAGTCTATGGATTAAGGAATTTTTTTTTTTCTTATTTAGTAAACCTGAATTAAGAGAAGCCTACCCAATCACAATTATTGTTTTGTGTTCATACATGTTCTGGAGTATCTATACCTTTTTTAGCTACTCTTTATCAATAAAAAATCACACATTTTCTATCTCTAAAATTTCATTGACTGCGGCTGTTATAAATATTGTTGGCAATATTATTTTAATTCCTTATTTTGGGATTTGGGCATCTTTAGGAGTTACTTACTTTTCCTATATGATCTTTGGTTTTGCAGGCTTATTAAATAAAGAAAACAGGCTCTTTTTAAATAAATATGTGAACATTTTAAAATTGTGCATTTTCCTGGCCAGTATTAATATAATATTTTTTGTAATTGCGTATTTTAGTAAAGATTTAAGTGTTATTGTAAAAGTTTTGTTCACTTTGCTTCTGCTGAGTGTTTTTGGTATATTCATTAAAAAAAATATTTTTAAAAGAGTTAATTATGCGATACTTAATTTATAGCTGTTGTTTTGAAACCCCACACCTTGAAACAGAAATGGAGGTTGCAAATAAGATGATGAAAGAAGGTCATGAGGTATTTTTTTTGATTTGTGAAGCAGACCTAAAAACTTGTTTTCTAAATCCAGAACATAGCAAGTCTATTTGTAATGTTTGCCAGTCAAAAATAAAGAACGGGCTAAAAATGTTGGGGATACCCAAGGACAAGATTCTGAATTTTCAAAAAAAAATATTAAAGGAAGTGGATTGTAAAAATGCATTAAATTCTCTCGAGTCATTAAAATCATTTCAGTATAAAGATAGTGACATTGGTTTAGCAGTTGCGTCTTCAATTATTTCTGCATGTCGTGATCATCGTTTTGATGTTAATCAATATAAAAAACAAGTTATGGTTGGGATAGAAACCGCTATAATGGTTCATGAAAATGCTGATCAAATATTAAATGAAATTAAACCGGATGCCGTAATCATGTTCAACGGTAGATTCATTGAGAGTCGTCCTGTAATGAGGCTGTGTGAAAAAATGAATATTGATTTCTATACACATGAAAGAGGAGGTCAAATTGATCGTTATATGTTTAGAAAAAATTCTACTCCTCACAGCTTAACTTTTGTAAAAGCAGAAATTGAAGATTTATGGGAAAAAGGTTCGAATAATAAAGAAGAAATCGGCAAAAAATTTTTTGAGGATAGGAGAAATAAAATAATTCAGACTTGGCATGTATATACAGAAAAACAAATAGAAGGGAGTTTGCCAATGGGGTTTGATCCTAATAAGCGTAACATTGGCATATTTAATTCTTCAATGGATGAATATGAAGGTATTGCTGATTATAATAATAAGTTGTATAAAGATGATAATGAAGGAATAGAAAAAATATGTGCTTCATTTATAGATTATCCAGAGTACCATTTTTATTTACGAGTTCATCCTAATCTCAAAGGATTAAAAAACACACAAAATAAAAAAATTATTGAAATTGGAAAACGATACAAAAACATAACAATTATTTCTGCAGAAGATAAGATTGATTCTTATGCGTTAATGGAAGCTGTAGAAGCTGTGATCTCATTTGCTTCAACTATGGGTGTAGAAGCCTTGTATTGGAATAAACCATCTATCTTGCTTGGAAGATCTTTTTATGAAGATTTTGAAGGCATTATTGTTCCGAATGATCATGATCAAGCAATTAGGATCATAAAAGAAAAGAAAAATGTAACATCCCCCCTTTCAGCCATAAAATATGGATACTGGTGCGTAACTTATGGAACTAAATTTGAATTTTTCAATGCAGAAAGTTTATTTTCCGGGAATTTTTTGGGTAAAAAAATTAAAGCATCACTCTTGGCAAGGGTAAGAAGAAAACTCGAGAATTTATTGAACTAAATTCTCAGCGTTCCGATAATTCATACAGCTTTTAATCACTTAAAAATATTACTTTTTCCAATTAGTTCTATGTTTGATGTTCCAATTTTATTTTTAATTTTCAACAGGCCAGATTGTACAGAACAGGTTTTTGAAAGAATACGAAGTATAAAACCTAGTAAGCTATATATTGCCGCAGATGGACCAAGATCAGGAAAGCTAAATGATTCTGAACTTTGCGCTCAATGCCGTTCCATTATCCAAAAAGTTGATTGGGACTGTGAAGTAGTAACATTATTCAGAGAAAAAAATCTCGGATGTAAAGATTCGGTAAGTGGAGCATTAAAATGGTTTTTTAAACAGGTGGAATATGGAATAATTTTAGAGGATGATTGCATTCCTGATAGCACTTTTTTCCATTTTTGTGAAGAATTGTTGTTAAAGTATATGCATGATGAACGTATTGGAATGGTCTGTGGTCGGAATGAGTGCAATAATTATCATATTGAAGAAAGTTATAATTATTCCACAGCAGGCAGTATATGGGGTTGGGCATCCTGGAAGCGAGTAATGAAAGATTATGATGAAAATAATAAGGATCTTCTTGTAAATTTCAAAAAAAATATTTTTGACGGAACGATGGATCGGTTTGAACAAAGTAGGTTGTTTCATCAATTAAAATGGTCATTAGATGGCAGCTTGAATACCTGGGATTATCAATTACATATTCAATTGAAACTTAGTTCTCGGCTTTATATAATTCCGAAATACAATCTTATACAAAATATAGGTTTTGGCAATGATGCAACTCATACCCGTTCTATTGATAAAAGGTCTTCAGTTGTATCAAAACCTATCTCTGGAAACCTGAATCACCCTAAGTGGATTATTCCTAATAGAAATCTTTCAAAAGCAATCGTTAGAATCGATTCTAATAAGCTTTATATTTGGTATTATATTATTGTTTTTAAAAGCTTAAAAAAATTGAAATGGCGAAGGTCCAATAACTTTTAGAATGGATAATTTTAAATTAACTATTGTAACTATTGTCTATAATGATGTTGATAATATAACTAAAACAATTAAAAGTGTTTTAGGCTTAAAAACAAATTTGATTGAATATATAGTTATCGATGGCTTATCTAAAGATGGTACTGTAGATAAAATTAGTGCTTATAAATCTGAAATTGATTGTTTTATTTCAGAAAAGGATAACGGTATCTATGATGCAATGAATAAGGCATTGAAACTTGCGAAAGGGGATTCTATTATCTTTATGAACTCAGGAGATATCTTTTCCCCTGAGTTCAATCTTTCAGCCTTAATAGAACATTATGATTTATTAAATGATATCATTATAGGGTTTTCTATTCAAACATATAAAGGTGATTCATATTTAAGACCAAATAAATTACGTATTGATCATTTAGTTAACTATCCTGCCCATCAAGCCATTTTTGTTCCTAAAAAATGTTATAAACGTGTATGTTTTCGAGAAAATTTAAAAATTGCAGGTGATTATTATTGGATACAAGATGTGATGAAAATTGCCGGATATAAAATTGAGGAAAAAATCATTTCAGTTTTTACTCTGGGTGGAAAATCAACATCAAATAAGTTCGCAGATATTTACATGGTTTTCAAAGAGATGGGTGTTAGGTTTCTCTTTATAAAGACTTTCGTTAAATTTTTATTGTTTAATATATTAGGTAGAAAAATGGCTTTCAGACTAATCTATAAATCTAATTACAAAAGGTTGTAAGAATGACAAAAATGATTAATAAAAATGGTCTTTATTCACTTTTGTTCATTTCTTTTTTTCTGATTTTCATTAATTTTTTGCCTATTAATGTCGAGACTCAACCTGTTTTATCATTATTTTTCTCAGTAATTTTGATCGTTGGCTTTTCGCGTTTTTCTGATTTTCAAAAAAGGGACGTGAGGTTTGTAATTTTGTTGTCTATTGTATTAATTATATACACATGTATTCAACTTTTATTTGATTCTGATTACCAGGCAATCGTTGAGTTATTTAAATATCTTTTAGGGCCTATAATTTTTTTATCGCTGAGAACAAATAATTTTTCTATTTCATTTTCTCTATTAAAAAAGGTAGTAGCAGGAATTGCAATTATAGCTGCTGTTAGTTTTATTCTGCCTGAGTTGTATTTATTCTTGTTTAAATTCTTAATACCCCGGCTTGCAAAAAACATAGGAGACATCAAAGGCATATTTGTACTTTCCCCAGAACCAAGTTACTTTTCAGCATTTCAAATCATATTATTGATTACAATTGAAAAGGCTTTGTCACAAATGGAGAACGGTAAGAAAGTTATGTACACAAGAAAACAATTATTGTATCTTAAATACATTATACTATTTGTCTCAATTCTCACAAAATC
>JAZKBX010000015.1:0-2520 GCA_040388455.1 Bacteroidota bacterium | reverse complement strand
ACCCGCGACCTCTGCCGTGACAGGGCAGCATTCTAACCAGCTGAACTACCGATCCTCAATAGTCTTTGTTAGAATTGGATTGCAAAAGTAGGTTAATTTTCCATATCAGCAAACATTATTAGAAAAAAATAACTCTTTTATTGAAATTTGATTAGAAATCAATTGTTTAGCCGGGTGCAACATTCGCACATTTGCGTATTTTTGTCAAATACAGGCCTTGGACGGATTGAAAATAGTAATTTTAGCCTTGTTGTAATGTTTTTTATGTCGGAAAACACACATTTTTGATCGTTTATATGAAAACCTATTCGCCCAGAATTTTATTAATGATAATGGCTCTGATTTTTGCCATATGCGTTTCAGTGCTGATTTTTATTTATACACCTTCAGGCATAAATCAGTTAACAGCGATCATAGTTGGTTTTGTTATTTCTTTTGCCACTTCATTGTTGATGTTGTTTTTTGTAAATGTTTTTTTTGTCAGGAAAATAAATGACCTGTTGGTCACCGTAAAACAATACCGTGAACAAAGTGATAAGCCGTCCACTGCTCTTTTATACAATGGTAACGAGATCGACAATCTTAATCTGGAAATAGTGGCATGGGCAGAGGATAGAAAGGAAGAAATTGAACGCCTGAAAAAATTAGAGGTGTATCGGAAAGAATTTTTGGGAAATGTTTCTCATGAATTAAAAACACCGATATTTAATATACAGGGATATGTGCTTACCTTATTGGATGGAGGTTTAGAAGATCCTTCAATTAACAGGAATTATTTAATTCGTGCCGAAAAAAGTGTTGATCGTATGATCACTATTATTGAGGATCTGGAAGCCATTTCACAACTGGAAACCGGTGAATTGCAATTGGAAATAGAGCGGTTCGATCTGGCTGCATTGATGAAAGATGTGATAGATGCCCAGGAGATGAAAGCCACAGAAAAAGGAATTATGCTAACCATGCCTGAAGAGAGCAAACCTCTTTTTGTGGTAGGTGACAGATTTCGTATCCGTCAGGTAATTGTTAATTTAATTGTGAATTCAGTTAAATATGGTAAAGAATATGGTGAAACCAAAATACGTTTTTACGATGCAGGCGATACGGTTTTAATTGAAATTGCAGATAATGGTATTGGAATTGCGAAAAAGCATCTGCCTCGTTTGTTCGAACGTTTTTATCGTGTAGATAAAGGCCGTTCCAGGGAACAAGGTGGTACTGGCCTGGGGCTCGCCATTGTTAAACATATTATTGAAGCTCATAATCAAACGATAGAAGTAATGAGCACCGAAGGTGTAGGTACGGTGTTTTCTTTTATGTTAAAGAAAGGCTAAAGAAATGTTAAATGATAAATGTTAAATAGAGGTATGTACAATTTAATATAGCAGTGAACATTTAAAATATAGCATTTACAATACAACATTCAACATTTACAATATAACATTTCTAAAGTGGCAAAACGAAAAGCTAAAAAATTTGCAGAAGTAAACTCTTTCAACAATTGTTTTTTCTTATCCTTTGAAGAATCCAGAGCTGAAGGTTTACCCTTAAAGGGGAAATGGAATAAGGATTATTTTAAAAATAATAATCCTATTGTTTTAGAATTGGGCTGCGGGAAAGGTGAATATACAGTGGGTTTAGCACAACGATATCCTGATGTAAATTTTATTGGCGTTGACATAAAAGGAAATCGTATTTGGACAGGTGCAAGAACCGCTACTGATAATAAAATGAACAACGTAGCATTTATCCGCACCCGCATTGATTTTATCGATACCTGCTTTTCCAACAATGAAGTGAATGAAATCTGGATCACTTTCCCTGATCCTCAGCCCCAAAAATCACGTATTCGCAATCGATTGACCAATATGATATTTATTAACCGGTATAAAAAAATATTGGAAAATAATGGTATCGTAAATCTGAAAACAGATAGTGAGCCTTTTTATGATTTTACAAGAGAAGTGATAGCCGAAAATAAACTGGAAGAATTAGATGCTACAAATGATCTGTATTCAAATAGTACAAAAAGAGATGAATCGCTAACTTCCATTAAAACATATTATGAAAAAAAATTTTCGGATAAGGGTTTTAAGATCTGTTATTTAAAATTTAGAATTTAGATTTAGAAAATGCAAAAGCACGAAGATTTTTTTCAGAACGTTTTTGAAGTGGTGCGCCTTATCCCGAAAGGGCATGTTACAAGCTATGGCGCTATTGCAAAGTATCTTGGTGCAGCGCGTTCATCACGTATGGTGGGCTGGGCAATGAATGCGGCTCATTCTCAAAAAAAATCTGTCCCCGCACATCGTGTAGTAAATCGTAATGGTGAGCTTACCGGTAAACACCATTTCCCAACACCTTTTTTAATGCAGGAATTGTTGGAGAAGGAGGGAATCAAAGTAGTAAAAGATAAAATAAAAAACTTTGATAAAGTGTATTGGGATCCTATGAAAGAATTGGAAATGTAGGTTTTATCCTTCTTGGATTTAATTTATTTGGGCGTTTCCCTTTCTGAAAAAG
>JAZKBX010000014.1:0-4110 GCA_040388455.1 Bacteroidota bacterium | reverse complement strand
GATAATGTGAAAGATACTTTTGGAAAATCTGTGGAATTAGCAGAGGATGCTCTTGACAGCATTATCAACTCATACACCAGACAAATGGAAATGAATGTTGATTTCAACACCAAGCTTGTTGATGCTCTTAAAGAATCGAACACGGCTCACCCTGAAAAAGTGTTGGAATTAATTCACGAAAATTTTGAGGCGTCACACCAGTTGACCATCAGAAACACAAAAGAGATCCTTGATTTCTATAATAAGCATACCAACCTGGCTGTGAATTTCAATCAGAAATTTGGAGAAAGCATAAATGCTCAAATAGAATCTCTTTTTAATCTTCAGAACAAAGGCTTGAATAAATTCACAAACTGGGCTTCTGAATGGTGGAAACAGGAAAGTAAAAAATAAGGAATGCAAGGCTTAATTTGCAGATTTAAATCACCCTTTTCAGAAGGGTAAGAAAAAAAATACGCCACTAAGCATTGCATTATCAGCAAATTACAACAAAAAGCTGAATTAAAACGAATATATAGTTTTATATTTTTATTCGAATTATTTCAGCTTTTTTGTGTTTTAACAAAGAGGGGGCTAGTTAATCAAAAAAATTGAAAATATTTAAAAAGTTATAAACAACGTCTGTTAGTAAGATATTTGTCTTACCTTTGCGGACAAATTAATCAAAAAAAAACCTAAAAAAAATGACAACAGAAAAATTCACTGATGCAACAGAAACATTCAAAAAGAATGTAAGCGATACAATGAAATGGTTACAGGACACCACTGCAACGATCATTGAAACTCAAAACAAACAAATGAAAACTGCTAGTGATATTTATAATAAAACTATGAATACTGCATTCGCAGGAATCAACAAAGATAATTTCAGTAGTTCATTCGGAGTTTCAGAAAAAGTTGCTGAAATTTTGCAAAAAAATATTGAAACGATCACAAATATGTCAAAAACTACAATGAAAACTGCAATGGATTTTGGTAAACAAGCCAGTTCAGAAACATTTTCAAAAGATTCAACTGCAAAAATAGTTGAATCATACAAAAAGCAAGTAGAAGAGATCACGGCTTATAATAAAAAATCTTTTGAGTCATTAACTAAGCAGTTCGATTCTACAAAAACTACTACTGCTGAATGGACTGAAAAATGGAAAAAAGAATTTGAAACTACTGTTGCAACTTCTAAAGAAAAGATACAGTCAATTGTTGATTCATACACTAAAGTTGCTACTCCTTCTGTTGAAACCAACAAAGAATTGTTCAACAAATTGAATGACCAAATGAACACTAATTTTAATACGAACTTAAAATTTTGGTCAGATCTAACAAATTCTTACAACACAAAAGGTTTTGAAACAAAAAATGTTGTAGATTTTTTCAAAAACAATACGTTCACCGGAACTAACGGAACTAAAAAACAAACGACTACAGCAAATAATTAATAAGCACAATTAAACAATTTTGCAATTTTTCAGTAGGCAATGGTTAGTTAAATTGCCTACTGCAAAATTGTTTTAAATTGCTCAATTAGACAAACAACCCATAAAAAACAGGTCAAATGAACATCACATTAAACGAAAAAGCTGAAAAAATTAAAAACAGCATTAAAGGAACTGCTGAAAAGTCAAAAGAAACAATAAGAGAGATCATTGTTTCAAACACTAAACACATTGGCGATGCTTTGGATTCTAATAAAAAAATAGTTGATTCGATCAAAGAAAAATTGAATCAGCAAGAAATTCAGGATTCTGTTACTGACACTCTGAAAAGCACTTTTGGAAAATCAGTTGAATTAGCAGAAGATGCTCTTGACAGTATTATCAATTCATACACAAGACAAATGGAAATGAATGTTGATTTTAACACAAAATTAGTTGATGCTCTTAAAGAATCAAATAGCACTCAACCTGAAAAAGTGTTGGAATTAATTCACGAAAATTTTGAAGCATCACACCAGTTAACGATCAGAAACACAAAAGAAATCCTTGATTTCTATAATAAACATACAAACCTTGCTGTGAATTTCAACGAAAAATTCGGAGCAAGTATCAATGCTCAAATTGAATCACTATTTAATTTACAAAGCAAAGGTTTGAATAAATTTACAAACTGGGCTTCTGAATGGTGGAAACAAGAAAGTAAAGATAAAAAAGAGACCGTTTAATAGTAAACCGAAAAATTAGAGTTTCAGGTTTCAGGTTCTGTGTTAAACAAACTTGAAATTTGAAACTTTTTTAAAATTTGAACTCATTTCTTATATTTAAGTCATTTATAATAGTTACACAACTAAAAATCCAAAATTATGACTAACACTTCCCAATCAAAAAGCAAGAACAGTATTTTATGGTTATTAAGCGCAGCTACATTGTGTTTATTAGCGGTATCAAACAGTGCTTATGCACAAAAAAAACCAGCACCTGATAAGCTTCTGGCCAACAAGATCTATACTATTGAACTGGCTGAGCAAGGAAAAAAAGCAGGTGACCCTGAGCCGGATGAAATATCCTTTAAATCTGATAAGTTTACGTCAAAAGTAATGAAGCTCGATGAGAAATTCGCCCCTTCAGCGTATACTGCAGAACTTGATACTACTGATGCAGCCAACAAGGTAATTACATTTGAAACTGAAAGTAAAAACCCGGGTGAGGAACTTTTAAAATGGACAGGCACTATTACCGGAGAAGAAATTGAAGGTACTGCTGTATGGACAAATAAAAAAGGTAAACTGAAAAGAGAATATACCTTTACTGGCACTTTGAAAGGTAAAAAGAAGAAATAAAATCAATTTGACAAGGCGGAAATTTCCAAATTTTTAAATTATCATATGAGCGCAGCAAAAAAAAAGATCATTCGAAATGTAAAGATTTCAGGCACCGGCTCTTATGCGCCTTCCGGTGTTTATACGAATGAATATCTTGAAACTATTGTAGATACTAAGGCTCCGTGGATTTACGAAAACCTGGGTATCAAACAAAGACATATTGTTGCAAAGGGAGAAACCACATCTGATCTTGGTGCAAAAGCAGCTCTCAAAGCAATTGCTGATGCTAAACTTACTCCTGAAGACATTGACTTAATCATTTTTGCCACCACCACGCCTGATATGAAGGCACCTTCCACAGCCTGTTTTGTTCAGGAAAAAATAGGTGCTTTTAATGCCGGGGCATTTGACGTGGTAGCTGTGTGTACCGGCTTTTTATATGCGATCAGCCTTGCTACGGATTGTTTAAGCAATGGAAATTATAAACATATTTTGGTAATAGGAGCCGATACATTTTCGACAATAACCGACTGGACACGCAGAGATGCTGTATTTTTTGGTGATGGTGCAGGAGCTGTTGTTCTTTCCCGTATAGAAGATGAATCGGGTTTTGTTATTTCAAAAGTAGGTGCTGACGGACGTGGAAAAATGATCTGGCACATCCCTGCAGGTGGATCACTACACCCCATAGATGAGAACACTGCTAAAGACCGTTTGCAATATTGGCAAATGGACGGAAAAGGAATATACAACACAGCTATACGTGTATTACCCCAGGTAATTTCAGAAGTATTAAGCGATTCGGGATTAAAAATGGAGGATATCAAATACATGATCCCTCATCAGCCAAGTCTTAAAATTCTTAAGAAAACAGCAGAACTTATAAATTTTGATTTTGATAAAGTATTGACCAATATGGATCAATACGGAAATACTTCTGCCGCCTCTATTCCAATTTTACTTGATGAAACCAATAAAGCCGGAAAATTGACACGTGGCGATAACTTATTGTTTGCTGCCGTTGGCTCAGGGATGGCTTGGGGAGCAATGATATTAAAGTGGTAGTTGGTTGATAGTTGGTGGTTGATAGTTGGTGGTTGATAGTTGGTGGTTGATAGTTGATGGTTGATAGTTGGTGGTTGATAGTTGATAGTTGTTGGTTGATAGTTATCCTGGATTAATAAATAGTAATAATTATAATAATATAATAAGCAGAACATTCAGAAATTCTAACAAAAATGAAGAGCAAGCCGAAAAGTCCGAAGTCTGAAATGAAAACAGAAAAAATCAAAAAAACAGAAAACACTAAAAAAACAGAAAATACTACAAATACAGAAAATACTAAAAAAACAGAA
>JAZKBX010000013.1:22676-26007 GCA_040388455.1 Bacteroidota bacterium | reverse complement strand
CATTTACTTTTTATGCCGATAAAAAAGATAATTACTGGATAGGAACGGATAAGGGCTTGGTGAAATATTCTTTACTCCCCGATGGGGGAATAGGTATTAAAAATTATTTTCTAACAGAAGATAATCTGGGAAAACAAATTACCTGTATCCATGAAGATAATAAAGGCAAAATATGGCTTGGAACCTATGGCAATGGCTTGAATTGTTTCGATCCCATAACTGAGAAGAACGAAAACATTTCACAAAAGCAGGGCCTCGCAAATGATAATGTATCCTCTATTACTGCCGATAAAAAAGGAAATATTTGGATATCAACACTTGGTGGAGGAATTAGCAAGATCAGTTTTGATAATAATACGAGGGCTATAAAAAATTATTCATCAGAAAATGGTTTGCCGGGAGATTATATCTATTGTGTTTTCTCGGATTCAGAGAACAGGTTGTGGATCGGTACGGATGGAGAAGGTTTGGTAATGTTCAACGGGGATTCGTTTACTAAGGTGAGTGAAAAAAATAAACTCAAAGGCAAAACCGTTTATTCCATTACTCAGGATAAGTTAGGGAAACTTTGGTTCAGCACCGGTGAGGATGGTATTTATAAATTTGATCCTGCTGAAGGCACTAACGCAGGGGCAGCTGTAAATTACTCTCTTACTAATGGCTTGCGTGATAACAATTCTCAGATAATTGCAACTTCAGGAGATAAAGTAATTACTTGCCATTCGAGAGGGATAGATCAATTGGATATAAGTTCAGGCAAAGCAAATTATTTTTCTGTTTCTGATAATGATGTAGAACCCAATCTCAATGCCAGTTTTGTTGATAAAGAAGGAAACATTTGGATAGGAACAAATTCAGGAGTTTTAAAATTTCGGACTACAGAAATGCCTTCCGATACTGTAAGTCCAAAGATTCATCTCAACAGTATTACGGTACAATACCAGTCTTTTCCATTGGATTCAACAAAAAACTTTTCGTACCGGCAAAATAATTTTGTTTTCAATTTTTCAACCATTTGGTTACGTTCCACTGAAAATGTAAAAGTTCGTTATAGATTAGAGGGGAATGATGAAGATTATTTAGAAACAGAGAATAAATTTGTTTCCTACTCCAACCTTCCATCAGGTAATTATACTTTTTCTATTTCCGCATCCAATGGCCAAGGCAAATGGAGTGAGCCTCTGCTTTATTCATTTGCAATTGCTACACCTATCTGGCAGCGTTGGTGGTTTTGGGTATTGGTGATCGGTTCAGGTGCATCCATCATTTATTTTTTCATTCAATATCGATTGAAGGCTTTGCAAAAAGAGAAAAGTATCCTTGAGGAAAAAGTGACTTTACGTACCCGGGAAATTAGTAAACAAAGCAAGATCATTGAAACGAAGAACCTTGAGTTGGAGCGTTTATCAATTGTTGCACGGGAAACCGGTAATGCCATTATTATTATGGATGCACAGGGGCGATTGGAGTGGGTGAATTATAGTTTTGAAAAACTCAATGGTATGACCCTTGATGAATTAAAAAAACTCAAAGGCGAAAGCATCTATGAAGTGAGTAATCATCCCGATATTAAAACGATCATTGATAAATGTATTTCTGAAAAATGTTCGGTAGTTTACGAATCAAAGAACCTTAATAAGAAAGGCCCTGTAACCTGGGAATCATCTACACTTACACCTATTTATGGCGAAACGGGTAATCTTCAGAAATTGATCATTATTGATACGGATGTAACCGAAAGAAAATTGAATGAAGTAATTATTCGCCAAAAGAATAAAGATATTACCGACAGTATTGAATACGCAAAAAGAATACAAACCTCTATTCTACCAAGCCTGGAGAACATCCAACAATCGTTGCCGAAAAGTTTTATTTTCTTTTTGCAAAAGGATATTGTAAGCGGTGATTTTTATTGGTTCGCCCTTAAAGACGATTGTGTAATAATTGCATGTGTGGATTGTACCGGCCATGGGGTTCCCGGAGCATTCATGTCGCTCATCGGATATAATATTCTTAACAATATTGTAAATGATAATGATATTGTAGAACCCGGAAAAATATTGGATGAGCTTAACAAAGGGGTTATCAAGGCACTTTATCAAAATAATCCAAACAATAGTTCTAAGGACGGGATGGATATTGCCATTTGCAATATAAATTTAAAAACGAATGAGATCCAATTTGCAGGCGCGATGCGCCCTCTATATATATTCAGGAAGGGGGAATTTGAAGAAGTAAAAGGCGATAAGATGTCGATAGGAACAAAAGAAAGCGACAGGGATCATGAAATAAAATTTACGAATAAAATTATTAAAGCTGATAAAGGTGATGTATTCTATATCAGTTCCGATGGTTATGCCGACCAATTTGGTGGCGACAATGGTAAAAAAATGATGACGAAGAATTTCAAAGAAATATTAAATACAATTAAAGAAAAACCTTTTGAAGAGCAGCATAAACTGATGATGAAACACCACCAGCAATGGAAAGGTGACTTTGAACAGGTTGATGATATTCTTGTAATAGGGTTTGAAATATAAGGTTACTAATAACGAATTTTTACGAATTTACAAATTGTCCGCAGATGATTTGCAATGAAAGCCAAGAGAATTAAAATGAAAAAAACAACAGAATCCGATTCTAAATACAATGCTCTCGAAAAAATGAGTGCAAAGGAATTGCTTACTAATATTAATAATGAAGATAAAACGGTTCCGCTTGCTGTTGAAAAAGTAATTCCTAAAATTGAAAAATTAGTGAACGTCATTGTAAAACAAATGAAGCAGGGCGGACGTTTATTTTACATGGGAGCAGGTACAAGTGGCAGATTGGGAGTTTTAGATGCATCTGAGTGTCCACCAACATACGGTGTTCCACAAGGATTGGTTATTGGTATTATTGCAGGTGGAGATAAAGCCATCCGTAAAGCGGTTGAATTTGCTGAAGATGATACAGAACAAGGGTGGAAAGATCTTCTGCAACACAAAATAACAAAAAACGATGTAGTGATCGGGATTGCAGCATCCGGTTCAACACCTTATGTGATTGGTGCTTTGAAAGCTTGCAATAAAAATGAAATTATTACAGCATGCATTGTTTGCAATAAGTCGAGCAACGTTGCAAAAGAATCGATCCATAAAATTGAAGTAATTGTTGGCCCTGAATTTGTTACCGGCAGTACACGTATGAAGTCCGGAACAGCACAGAAATTAGTATTGAATATGATCTCTACTTCTGTGATGATAAAAATGGGTAGGGTAGAAGGCAATAAAATGGTGGATATGCAATTGAGCAACAATAAGCTGGTTGATAGAGGAACCTTGATGATCGC
>JAZKBX010000013.1:16881-22666 GCA_040388455.1 Bacteroidota bacterium | reverse complement strand
CAAAAAAGCAAACGAACTGTTGTTGAAATATGGAAACGTTCGTAACGCAATAAATAGCAAACAATAAGGTTTTAATTAAAAAATAATTTTTTCTATAAAAATACAAGCGACTTCGTCATTGTATTTTTATTATTCATTGGTAGTTTTGTTTCATTATTTGTAAATTCGTATAAATAGAAACATACTTTGTAATATGCATGATATAGAACCATTTTACAATTGGCGTGCCCTCTACATCGCTTCGGAAGATGAGCGATCCCCGTTTTATGAGCGGGAGTATAGTGAATTTGAATATACCAATGCTATTTATAATTACCTCATTCATCCTCAATGGGATGATATTGATTCTCCAACTCTTTACATAAAAATTTTGTTTGTTGATTATGATCAAAAGTATGCGATCATTGAAATGATAGGGGAGTGGAATGATGCCATCAACAATGATATTATGTTATTGAAACGTAATGTTATTGAAAAAATAATGGAAGAAGGCGTAAATAAATTTATTCTGATCGGAGAAAATATATTGAATTTTCATGCTTCTGATGA
The DNA here is from genome assembly GCA_040388455.1 of Bacteroidota bacterium. Taxonomy (GTDB): domain Bacteria; phylum Bacteroidota; class Bacteroidia; order 2-12-FULL-35-15; family 2-12-FULL-35-15; genus 2-12-FULL-35-15. The sequence goes on along the minus strand of JAZKBX010000013.1, from coordinate 22,117 downwards.
TTGTTATTATCAGGAATGGTTTGAAGAAGTGGAAGATGGATGGATCGCATTTTTAAATTTCAGAAAACATGTATTGGATGAATTTCAACATGCTAATATTGACTATTATATCTTATCAGGAGGGAAATTAAATGATGTTGCCTGGCGTACTTCTTCCCCGAATGAATTATTTGAGAAGACAGAACATTTTGTTCAGAAAAGGATCGGGTAACATACCCAAAAAGAAAATAGCATTTGTAATATGATCATTTACCCCTCTATCTTTAAAGACCAACCGATCATAGCTGCACAAAGCACCCGGTTGGGTGGAGTCAGTCTTCCTCCTTACGATTCAATGAATTTAGGAATGTCTGTTAATGATCTGAAGGAAAACGTAATTAAGAACCGTGAACTTTTTTTTGGAGATTCAGGCATTGGTCTTCATCAGCTGGTTATCAGCAAACAAGTACATGATAATAAAGTATATGTAGCAAATGCTCCAGTCATCACGGAAGGTTATGACGCGCTGATAACCAATAAACCCAATGTGTTTATAGCTGTTTCCATAGCTGATTGTACTCCCATTTTAATTTATGATACCAAGAATAGAGCCGTTGCTGCCATTCACGCAGGATGGGAAGGAACTGTTGCAAAAATAGTAACAAACACTTTACAAAAAATGCAGGAAACCTATGGTACAAAAGGTTGTGATTGCAAAGCCTACATTGGAGCTTGCATTGGTTACACTAATTTTGAAGTAGGAGAAGAAGTTGCACAGCATTTTGATGCTGCTTTTAAAAAATTTGATGTGCAAAAACAAAAATGGTTTGTGGATCTTAAATCTACAAATAAAAAACAATTGTTGGACTTTGGACTAACTGAGGATAATATTGAAATCTCCCCTTATTGCACCGTTAAAGAGGAGAATCTTTTTTTTTCTCATCGTAGAGATAAAGGCTTAAGTGGAAGAATGATGGTAACGATCGGATTTGTTGAATAAATGCATTTTTCACCTTGGATAAAGGAAAGTTCTGTCTTTTTATTTATTTCTTACCTTTGTACCACTTAAATTTATAATTCAACATTTAACATATATAATTTATAATTTTTAAACTATGCCAAAAGGATTTTATACTGTACCAGTTCCTGTAAACGAACCTGTAAAAAGCTATGCTCCGGGCAGCGCTGAACGAATTGCAATTAAAGCAATGCTTATCGAATTACGTTCAAAAGAAGTTGATATACCAATGTATATTGGGGGTAAAGAAGTTCGGGGTACTGATAAAGTTCGTCTTTCACCACCACACGATCATAAACATACATTAGGTCATTTCCATAAAAGCAATAAAGATCATGTAAAACAGGCTATTGATGCTGCATTGGCTGCTAAACCAAAATGGGAAGCATTGGCCTGGGAACACCGTGCAAGTATCTTTTTAAAAGCTGCTGAATTGATCGCAGGACCATACCGTGCAAAATTGAATGCTGCTACCATGTTGGGCCAATCAAAAAATGCTTTTCAGGCAGAGATCGATGCAGCATGTGAGCTTATTGATTTTCTGCGTTTCAATGTGCTTTACATGACAGAAATTTACAAACAACAACCTCCTGTTGCAGGCACAGGATTTGGTGTTTGGAATCGTGTGGAACACCGACCATTGGAAGGTTTTATTTATGCCTTAACACCTTTTAATTTTACTGCTATTGCCGGTAATTTACCTTCAGTGTGTGCAATGATGGGCAATGTAGTTGTTTGGAAACCATCCAACACACAGGTATATGCAGCAAATGTATTGATGGAAATATTTATGAAAGCCGGTCTTCCTGACGGTGTTATTAATTTAATTTATCCATCAGGACCTGATGCTGCTGATGTTGTTTTCTCGCATCCAGATTTTGCAGGTATTCACTTTACTGGTTCTACCGAGGTATTCCAAAGCATCTGGAAAACAATAGGTAACAATATTCATAAGTTTAAAACCTACCCTCGTATTGTTGGTGAAACAGGAGGAAAGGATTTTATTATGGCGCATAGATCAGCTGACCCTAAAATTGTTGCTACAGCTATAAGCCGTGGTGCATTTGAATACCAGGGACAAAAATGTTCTGCTGCTTCACGTGCCTATGTTCCAAGCAATATTTGGGATGAAGTAAAACATCAGTTACTTGCCGATCTGAAATCCTTTAAAATGGGACCGACTGAAGACTTTACGAACTTTATTAATGCCGTGATCGATGAAAAATCTTTTGATAAATTGGCGAAATTTATTGATGCCGCTAAAAATGATAAAGATGTAGAGATCATAGCAGGTGGTAATTACGATAAATCAAAAGGTTATTTTATTGAACCTACCATTATTGTTGCAAAGTATCCTAAATATGTAACCATGTGCGAAGAATTATTCGGGCCTGTATTAACACTTCATGTTTATGATGCAGAGAAATTTGAAGAGACATTAAAAATTGTGGACTCCACTTCTATCTATGCATTAACAGGAGCGATCATAGCGCAGGATCGTTATGCAATTGAACAAGCCACAATAGCATTGCGCAATGCGGCCGGTAATTTTTATATTAATGATAAATGTACAGGTGCAGTTGTTGGGCAGCAGCCATTTGGCGGTGCACGTGGTTCCGGAACAAATGATAAAGCTGGTGCAATGGTAAATTTATTACGTTGGGTTTCACCTCGTACTATTAAAGAAACATTTGTACCTCCTACAGATTACAGATATGCGTTTTTACAAGCAGATTAATAAGAAACTGTTTTGTTTTTAATAGTATTGGGGCGTATCCCTGCGGGCCGGGCTAGGAATTTATCCTGAGCGGAGCCGAAGGGCTGCAATCTTTTTGCCCTGCGGGACAAAAAGGATTTTCGTGGATTTTATCCTGAGCGCTTGTCGAAGGAATCCCTTACGCAAAATACATTTCATATTTAATTTTAATTTCAGCACATATTTTTGCTGAATTAAATGAAAAGCAAAATTGAGTTTTTTTATTGGAATTATTTGGAATCCAATTCCAAATAATTCCACTTTTTTTTGAAAGGATATACTAAACTGCGGATTAAGGCCTATTACCTCATCTTTATAATTTTCACAGGTTCAATTATTTCAGTGCCATTTATTACTCTCACAACATAAATTCCTGCACCCATAGTTGAATTAAGCTTAACTGTTCCTTTTGTCTGATTTAAACTAATAACATTTACAGTTCTTCCGGTAACATCAGTAACTATTATTGATGCACCTGTTACCAATTTGTTTTTTAATTGGTATGCAATAGTGGTTTCTTCTGCAAATGGATTTGGATAAACACTTATCAAAGAATTGTTTTCAGCATGATTTTCTGAGATTCCTGTGGGACCTTCATTGATCAAGAACTTATCAAAACCAGCTTCAACAATATGGCCGGGATTATTATCTGCAGTGCGCACTTTTAGTTGCATGGTAGCAGTGGGAATAATGTAATCAGATATTTTAAATGACCGATGCACCCAAGTTGAACTTCCCGGTGTTGTTGCTAAAACAAATTCCAGTAAACAGGTTGTTGTCCCATTGCTTAGATAAATGCTCAATGAATCATTTGGTAAGCCCGTGCCACCACTATTATAGAACCAGCGGGAATAATCCAGATAGGGTACTGAATAAGTTGTAAGATCAAATAAAGGGGATATTAATGTGGTTGCACCATTATCCACATCCTGATCGGAGGAGGTAACTCCTGTATTACCTGTTGTATAAGCCATATCTGAACAGTCGGTGCTGTCGTCAATACCCGGATTTGCTGGAGTATTGTTAAAATATGTTCCAAGCGGAATACCCCGCTGCCAAAACCCTGTTGATGCATTGGAGCTCACCGTCCAGCCAAAGTCAAATGAAAAGTCATCGTAATAGCGCTTGGTAAGTGGATACGATAAATTATTATTAGATGAATTAATTGTTTGATTGGAGGCGCAATACGTCTCAAATCCCCATTTGCCAACAATTACATCGTAATCAGTTGCAGCCAGTACGGTACAACTTGAAAAAGTTCCACTTCCGTTGGTATTAAAATTGTATGAATTTGCAGGATCACTGATACTCACATTTACACTTGAAACAGGATTTGTTGTTGTAGCATCAGTAGTAAGTCCATTTACACTAAAAGAAGTACTTACTGGCACCAGCTGCACATTTAATGCGGTAACAACACCCGGTGATAATAGCACACCCGAAATAGTTTGACTAACATATCCTGTTTTTGAAAACGTTACATTATAAGTCCCTGCTAAATGTGTTCCGGTTCTGTATTGCCCTGTAATATCAGTGCTTTCATTGATATTAACAGAAGTAACTGTTACTTGCGCATTGGTTATCTGTTCACCACAAGCACTGCTTACAATGCCTTCGAGGTAGCAGGCACGAACATAAGTAGGCGAAAAAACAAATAACCCTTCATCAATATTTGAAACTACAATGCTACCTGATGGTAAATAAGGATAAACTCCCCAATCCCCTTCCGAACCACCACCGCTTGCCGAAAAGGTATCATAATTTCCTACCTGGATTAAATTCTGTGGTCGCCCGGCATCCACAATAGTAAAGCCATCTTTATACCATGATGTAACCGCAAAATCATTACCCTGCACTCTGATAATATGTGTATTATGAACCATAGAGCCTGATCCGGGATTCGATTGTATCCTGTCGATTTCCGTGATGTTTGATAGATTAGAAATATCATACGCTGTTAAAAATGTATTGTCAACTTCATCTGTTGTAAATAATGTTTTACTATCGGTGGACAACCATGTATTGTGTGTGAAATTATTGGGAGTAAATTGATTCACCAATTCTACAGGATTAGCTTTATTTGTAAAATCAACTACCGAAAAATAACCGGAATAGATGTGTCCCGCATATAACGTATCATTTCGAACATATCCATCGTGTACATATGCCGCATTACCTGAACCTACTTCGTATTTACCTAGATAGGAAGGGTTCCAGGGGTCAGTTAGATCGGCAGCTATTGCTCCACCATTAAATAAATTACTACCATATAAATACACAAAATCACCATCAATGTGTAATGCATGGATGGTGTTCAACTGGCCGGAAATAGAACCATTACCAGTCCAGCTATGATAAGTTATGCCACCTGTATTTGGCAAGCTGGTAAGGTTTACGATCTGTAAGCCGCCACCACCTTCGGAAGTAACATAGGCATAGTTTCCTCTAACTTTTATCTCTTTCCACAAATTATTAGGTCCTGG
>JAZKBX010000013.1:13323-16809 GCA_040388455.1 Bacteroidota bacterium | reverse complement strand
CATTTAAGTTTTGAGCAACCACACCAAGGCACAACAAAATCGACAAACTTGTTAAAAGTAATTTATTTAATTTCATAACGTGATCAGTTAGATTCTATTTATATAGGAATATTATACTATACCAAGTTCGATATTTTATTTTGGATTAGCAAATGGATTTGAAATATACTATGGAAGCTGGAGATAGGGAACAAAATAAAGTGAATTTTGTGTAAATAAAAGCCCTTTAAAATAAATTGAATTTTAATTTTTATAAGTACATTTATATAATTGATACAGTTTAAAAAAATAAAACAGATGTGTAGATTGATGTAATAACAATTATTCATCCACAAAGCAAAATACAATGCAAACAGGGGCGTTGTTATAGTACTGAACGATCTTGAATTCAAATGAAAAAACTTTTTATATTAACACTTTTTTTTTATTCGATTGTTGTTTTGAATGCACAAAGCAATGTTGATGCACTATTGCGCGAGGGAATTATATCTCTCACCAACAGACAATACGATAAAGCAATACTGAATTTCAAACAAGTCACCAATTTACAACCTACCAATGCCGATGCCTATTATAATATGGGGATAGCATATGCCAGCTTGGGGAATGTCAATTCTGCAATTGAAAGTTATTCAAAAACAATAAAATATAATCCTAAAAAAACAGAAGCTTATATCAACAGAGGCTCTGCTTATAGTGAGTTGAAACAATTTAAGGAAGCCTTAGCGGATTATAATAAAGCCATTGAATTAAATTCAAAAATGTCGGAAACCTATAATAACCGCGGGTATTTATTTAGTTTACAAAATATGCATGTTGAAGCAATCAAAGATTTCGATAAAGCGATCGCTCTTAATCCAAAGTACAGTAAAGCCTATATTAATAAAGCCTTTTCGAGCAGTTCTATTGGCGAACATCAATTAGCAATAGAAATTCTTAGTAAGCTGATCAGTATTGATCCTGGTTATTCTCCCGCGTATTTTAACCGCGCTCTTGAATACAAGGAGATGGAAGATAATAAAAATGCGCTTAAAGATTATGATAAAGCTTTGGAATTGGAGCCTAATGATGAGAATTTACTTGTTTTAAGAGCGGAGGTTCGTGACGAATTGGGTGATGATAAAGGTGCGATTGAAGATTGTACCACTCTTATCAAATTAAATCCTACTAATGCTAAAGCCTTTTACATACGTGCCCGTGCCCAATATGATATACCTAATTATCAAGCTGTTGTTGATGATTGCAGCCAGGCAATAAAAATCAAATCTGATTACTGGGAAGCGTTCATCATTCGTGGAAACGCTTTTGATTTTCTTGGTAAATATGAAGAGGCTTTGAAAGATTATAATAAAGCCATCGAGCTGAATCCAAAAGTTACTGATGCTTATGAACAGAGGGCAATAGCGCGCCTTGCTAAAAGTGATATTACAGGGGCACTATCAGATTTAAGCAGAGCAATTTTAATTGCTCCTAAAGATCTAAAATTAATTGAAAAAAGAGCCATATTAAGAACCGCTACTAAAGACCAAAAAGGGGCTATTGATGATTATTCAAAAATTATTGAGTTGGAAGCAACATCTGCAAAAATATTTATGGCACGCGCTGAATTGTATATATTGCAAAGTAACAATGAAAAAGCCTGTGATGATTATAAAAGAGCAGAAGCATTAGGAAATGGTGCAGCAATGAGCAAACGGATTTTTAATTGCAAATAAAAAATGCTATTTCGGAAAGGAATAAAAACGATGGGTATGAATCTAAAATTTATAATATTATTTCTTTTGCTCGTGCAAAACGGTTTTTCACAACTTGATTTTGGAAGGACCAAGAAATTTACAAGAGCAGATTCGTTAAGAGGAACGCTTTCTCCACTCCGTTCTTGTTACGATGTTTTATTTTATGATCTGGATGTGAAGGTTGACATCGATAAAAAATTTATTTCGGGAAGTAATACCATTAAATTTCTTGCAAAAAATGATTTTCAAAAACTTCAGATCGATCTGTTTGAAAACATGAAAATAGAAAAAATAGAATTTAATAATTCTGCAAACGAAGAACATGGTAAAGAGTTAAAATACACTCGTCAGTTTAATGCCGTATTTGTTGAATTTCCGGATACAATAAAAAAAGAAAGCGTACGGTTTTTAAAAATTTATTATTCTGGGAATCCTCAATCTGCAAAACATGCACCATGGGATGGTGGATTTTCCTGGGATAAAGATAAAGAGGGTAGTCCATGGGTAGGTGTTTCTTGTCAGGGCACAGGTGCGAGCCTTTGGTGGCCTTGTAAGGATCACCAAAGCGATGAACCGAACGAAATGCTTATCCGTGTGACGGTACCACCTGGCTTAAGTGATGTTTCCAATGGACGCCTAAAACAAAAAACAACGTTACCTGATGGCTGGACAAAGTTTGAATGGTTCGTTTCCTATCCAATTAACAACTACGATGTAACACTTAACATAGCCAATTACAAATCTTTTAGCGATACCTATTTTAATCCCGCTTTTAAAGATACTCTCACATTAGATTATTTTGTATTGCCTGTCAATTATGAAAAAGCTAAAATTCAATTTGAACAGGTAAAGCCGATGCTCGATTGTTATTATAAAATTTTTGGTGAATATCCTTTTGTTCGTGACGGTTATAAATTGGTTGAAGCCCCCTATCTGGGAATGGAACACCAAAGTTGTGTAGCCTACGGTAATAAATATAAAAACGGATATCTTGGTATGGATATGTCGGGGACAGGCTATAAATTTGATTATATTATTATTCATGAGTCAGCACACGAGTGGTGGGGCAATAGTATTACAACCAATGATATTGCTGATATGTGGATCCATGAAGGATTTGCAACCTATTCAGAAGCACTATATATCGAATGTTTGTATGGGTATGATGCTTACCTGGAATATATTAATTCCGAGAAAAAAAAGGTTGGAAACGATGAGCCATTAATAGGCAAATATGATGTGAATAATGAAGGTTCGGGTGATATGTATCCCAAAGGCGCATTGCTGATTCATACCATCCGGAGTATAATAGGGGATGATAAAAAATTTTTCGAGATCATTAAAGGAATTCAGACCACTTTTCAATATCAAACCATTAATTCAAATGATATTGAAAAATACATCAGTACCAGATCAGGTATTGATTTTTCAATTATTTTTCAATTATATTTACGTAACACTACCATTCCAAAATTGAGTGTAAAAATTGAAGAAGATCCCTGGGATTTGAAAGTAACGTACCGTTATAACTTATTGGGTGTAAGTGAAAGTGAAGGATATCAGGGAGATCAACCATTTTATACTGCTCCTGTAAAAGCAACCTTAAAAAAAGATGAGTTTGATTTTATTTTTCCTACCACCGAATGGCAAACAATTATTGTTCGGGATATGAAAGTGGTTGATTTTAAAATAGCTACTGATTTATTTTATATTGATAAAGAGATTATCTTCGTATATGGAAATGATTAAT
>JAZKBX010000013.1:0-13223 GCA_040388455.1 Bacteroidota bacterium | reverse complement strand
TGTTCAAAACGGTTTTCCAATAAAAATGAATACCATGTATTCGTTCCCTGTAAAAGCACATTAGTATTATGCGAAAAATTATTATACTATTACTTTTTATTTCAGAAGTGGCATTTGCAATGAAGCATACTACAAACACTGATTCTACGCTTTGTAACAATATTGATACCACTTGTATTGAAAGCTGCCGTAAATTACTAATGGCGAAAGTCGTTTTGGAAGGACGCCATAATACGTTTAGCATAACAGATAATTCTTTCGGAAAAAGGTTAGAGTATAGCATTAATTCAAATACTAATTTGGGCTTTGGCTTAAATTATAAAGGGATAGGTTTTGAATTTCAATTTGCTCCAAGATCATTAAATAATGATAATGCATTGTATGGGAAGTCTAAACAATTTTCTATCTCTTCCAGCGCCAATGGCAGACGTTTTATTTACGATGTATATTTAAGATCCAGCCAGGGCTTTCATACCACAACTGGGTCAAAAATAGAAGGTGATACAACAGGGGCTTTAGCGTATTATTACCGACCCGATATTCAAAATATAAATTTAGGAATGGAATGTGTTTACCTTTTCAATAATAAACATTTTTCAAGTTCAGCTCCCTATAATTTCACACAACGTCAGAAAAAAAGTGCAGGTACAAAACTATTAGGAACATTCTTTTCATTATATACTATTGGCGCTGACTCAGTCATTTTTCCAGATTCATTAAAAGATCGATTTAAACCTGAGGTCCAATTTAAAGATGCTGGCAACCTTGTTTGGGGTATATCTTTCGGATATACTTATACATTTGTTTTTCGTAAGTATTGGTTTTTAAATTTGTATGCGCTTCCCGGACTATCCATTCAGCAGTATTTCGCTACGAATGCTTATAGTGAGCAAACAAAGTCGAAGGTGTCGCTGGGGTTTGCGTTTCAATCACGCGCTTCTTTTGGTTACAACAAGCCAAGATATTTTTTCGGTTTTGCTTTTTTAGGAAATAACTATACTATTAATAATGATAAGAGTTCATCGCTTAACTACAAGTATGGCTCTGTTCGTTTATATTACGGCTACCGCTTTAATTTGCGCAAAGATTATTTAACGAGAATAGCTAAATAATTGTATTGTTATTAATTTCCATACACTAGTAATATTATAATCGAAATTCCCCCTTTAATTTATTTTCATTTCTAATAGGGAAGTTCCCACATCCTGTATTTTTATTGAGTTTTCTTACTGTCAATGAAAGACATTACATTAATTCTATTATTGCAATAAAAACACCTTTCTAAGGGTTTTATAATTTGAAAACCTAATAATAAGTACCAATACAGGCATATTTATTAACAAAAGGCTTATTTATCAACAATTTTGCATTTTTTTTTCTTTAAAACTTGCGTTGTATATGGAATGTATCATAGATTTGCCGCATAAATAAATGTTTAACCCTTAAAAATAAAAAAATGAACAAAGCAGAATTAGTTGATGCAATCGCATCTGAAACAAAATTGACAAAAGCAGATGCAACAAGAGCATTAGAGGCATTCGTTAACGCTACAACAAAAGCACTTAAAAAAGGTGATAGAGTTGCATTAGTAGGTTTTGGTTCTTTCTCTGTTGCAAAAAGAGCAGCAAGAATCGGACGTAATCCTCAAACAGGAAAAGCTATTAAAATCGCTGCTAAAAAAGTAGCTAAATTTAAAGCTGGTACTGAATTAGGAAAAGCAGTTAACAAATAGTCTTTGTCAACTAAAAGATAAAAGCCCTCTTCCAAATTTGGAAGAGGGCTTTTTTATTTAATGTTATGCCAACTCGTAAAATGTTTTTGGCATATTCACATTGATATTTTATTTAAACAAATATCGCAGCCCTACAGTTATACCGGCAGTGGCGTTGTTGGTTATTGCTCTTGATGTTATAACAGCACCATTCGGATGATTAATATTTTTCTTATAATCCTTATTCTCTGCATCTGTGAAAGCATAGTCCCCTCTCAAAGACGCATCTATTGATAACATTTCAGTTAATTTATATCCAAAACCTAAGGATAATGCTCCACCAAAATCGAAATCTTCATAAGCGTTTTTATGGTCAGTAATAATTTCATCACCATCCTTGTCAGTAAGTCTGGCATTCATTAGTAAACCAAGTTGAGGACCAATTTTTCCAATGAACATCCAGTCTGTACCGATGTTATTATAAAAAATAAGCTGAAGAGGAATTTTCAGATATTCTGTTTTTCTAATTTGTTCCACGCCATCAAATTTATATCTCTGACCTTGGAATGAATACAATACATTCAACCCTACACCCATAGTTGGACTATAACCATACTGGGCTGAAATACCAAATGAACTGTTTAAAGTATTTAAATATTCAAATCTGTTGTTGTCCATATCGTCCTTATTTATGAGCCAACTCATTTGAGGTGTTCCTTCTATGCCCGCTTGAAATCCTTCTTGTGCGTTTGCACTATCAGGTTGGACAATCATGTTTGTTGCAATAAGAGCAACAGTTACTGCTATCTTTTTCATTTTATTATATTATTAGTTGTTGCCATTTTGTTTTTTATTCGCATGCCTGATTATGGCATTATTCAGCAATTGAAATCAATCATATAAATTGATATAACAAAGGTATATTGGCTGCAAAGCAAAAGGAATAAGGTTCATCAGCGGTAATAATGAAGTTCATCACCAGACATTTGGTCAGGCAATTGAAAGGCTGCAGGCGCAGCGCAGATGCGCAGTTCTATTTTGAAAAAAATCAGGGGTAATTATTAGACTTTATATAAGTTAAAATACATTGTAATGTTTACAACGAAATTGAGGATTAAAATGCTTACACACAATTTTCCCGACAAGCTCAAAATGAACAGCGCGCAATAATTTCGAACTTGTCGGGAAAGTGCGGCTGTTTATCTTAACGAATTAACTTATATAAGTCTATTAAAGGGGAAATGAGAAGTGTAAAACAAGCTATTGATCTTATGCCTTTTCTTCCCAAATCATACAAAGATTCACAATTGTTTCAACTGCTTTTTGCATATCCTGTATGGAAACCCATTCATGTTTAGAATGAAAGGCATGTTCGCCTGCAAAAATATTAGGACAAGGCAATCCCATATAGGAAAGACGTGAACCATCTGTTCCTCCTCTGATACTTGATAATACAGGCTCAATTCCAGATCTGCGAATTGCTTCCAACGCATTGTTTACTATTTCAGGTTTTTTATCCAACACTTGTTTCATGTTACGATATTGCTCTTTCACAACAATATCATATCTTGAATTAGGATATTTTTTGATAACGGTTTCCGTTAAATTTTTCAGGAAATCTTCTTGAGTTTTTAGACCTTCTTCGTCAAATGCACGAATGATAAATTGAAGCGTTGATTCTTCAATTGCTCCGGAAATACTTACAGGGTGAACAAATCCTTCCATTTTTTCTGTGCTTTCCGGACTCATTCTGTCTTTTGGCAATGAGGCAACAATTTCGCTGGCAATTTTTATTGCACTTTCCATTTTGTTTTTTGCAAAACCCGGGTGTGTGCTTACTCCATGAATATGTATAGTAAGACCATCAGCCGAAAATGTTTCATTCTCAATATGTCCGAGTTCCTCACCATCAATGGTGTAAGCATAGTCCGCACCTAGCTTTTTAACGTTCACTTTATCTGCTCCACGTCCGATTTCTTCATCAGGAGTAAATAAAATTTTTATTGTCCCATGTTTTATTTCAGGATGTTTCATCAGGTGGTGTGCTGCGTCCATGATCTCAGCCAGACCGGCTTTGTTATCAGCACCAAGCAAAGTTGTGCCGTCAGTGGTAATAATATCATTACCTATTTGTTTTAATAAGGATGGATGATCAGCCACTTTAATGATCTGCGTTTTATCATTCAGTAAAATAATATCTTTCCCATCATAATTTTTGTGTACCTGCGCATTCACCCCTTTACCGGAACAATCCGGAGAAGTATCCATGTGTGAACAAAAACAAATAACAGGAACTTTTTTAGTGGCATTACCCGGAATAGTTGCATATATATATCCACATTCATCCATGTGTGCATCGCTGATACCCATTTCCAATAGCTCCTGAACCAATATACTACCCAGGTCTTTTTGTTTTTCTGTTGATGGGCAGGTAGGAGAGTTTGGATCGCTTTGCGTATCAATTTTTGTATATTTTAAAAAACGATCAGTTACTGTGTGATTGATGTTCATGAGAGCCTCCTTACTTTCCTTCGGATGATGAAAAGAATTTTTAGTTTTAACTTAATTAATTCGTACTGCGAATTACAGTATTTTTGTTGAATAAACAAAGTATGTTTATGGATAATAGTAATTACGTTACGCAAAATAACTACCCAATGGAAAGTTTGAAAGGATCTAAGTATAAACGACTTAACAATGAAGAATTATTGGCATTAGAAAAAGAGTTCATCAACTTTTTATCTTCCATGCAAATAACGGGACCGGATTGGGAAAAAATGAAATCGAACGAAGCGAAAAAAGCGGAAGAATTAATTGCTGTATTCAGTGATGTGGTATATGATAAAGTACTAACAAAAATAAAGTTTCTTGAATATCGTGATGAAAAAACCTTGAATATTTTTAAATGCATGGACGATAAAATTGCACTGGTTGGTTTACGTGTGAAAGAACATAGTTCGTTAGATTTAACGGCTCCGGATATATTCAGCCAATGGACCAACAACAATACGAGTTCAATAAACGTAATTAAAACGGAAAAAAATTATATTAAGGAAAGAGGGGTGGAAATATTTGAATTGTTGCAAACCGGTTGTTTGATCACGGATGATAAGTTATTTAATTTATTGATGGGGATGGTGTAATAATTAATACCCCTCTTTTTTGATGTGGCTTAAGTTTTATTTTTAATTGAAATTATTTGCTAACATTTTTTTGACTCCTTCCCAATTGAGCTTTTTGGACATCCTGATTTTTTTTACAAAGAGTCCTTTTTTTTAACTAATATTTTTAGCTTATTTATCAGATTTTCATCCAATAAGATCCGCATCAGGCTAACATTCTCATTCTAAAATCATTTTAATCAATAATTATGAACAATTAACTGTGAACGTATTTAGGGATTTCTTCAATTTCTGCTGATTAATATTGAGTATTTTTGTAATAATGAAAAATCGTAAACCGCTGATATTAGTGACCAATGATGATGGAGTTACAGCTCCCGGAATTGCAGCTTTAATAGAAGTAATGAAAACATTAGGCGATGTGGTAATAGTTGCCCCGGATAAAGCTCAATCCGGAATGGGACATGCTATAACTATTAATTCAACATTACGCATCAATAAAATTAAAGTATATAACGTAAAGGCAGAGTATAGTTGCACGGGTACACCGGTTGATTGCGTTAAATTTGCTGTGAATAAAATAATGCACCGCAAACCTGATCTATGTGTTTCAGGTATTAATCATGGTACCAACATGTCTATCAATGTAATTTATTCGGGTACTATGTCGGCAGCAGTGGAAGGCGCAATTGAGGGGATCCCTTCTATTGGTTTTTCTCTTTCAGATAATTCAATTGATGCCGACTTTACGGCTTGCAAAAAAATAATAAAATCGATTGCTTCAAAAGTATTGAAAAACGGATTGCCTGAAGGTGTTTGTTTAAATGTAAACATTCCAAAATTGAAATCTGAATTAATAAAAGGTGTAAAAGTTTGCCGTCAGGCAAAAGCTGTTTGGATAGAGAAATTTGATGAACGTCACGATCCCAATGGTCAACCTTATTATTGGTTGACCGGCAAATTTGAGAATTTTGATACCAACGGAAAAGATACAGATATTTGGGCGCTGGAAAATGGCTATGTATCCGTTGTTCCAACTCAATTTGATATGACGGCACACAAAGCTATTACAGAAATTAGTAAATGGAAATTGTAGGGGAAATTAGTTCAAAATGTAAAGTTGGAATTAAAGTTGGAAAGTTTAAAGTTAATCGCGAATAAACACTATACGATACCCAATATCACAATGAAAAAAAGACTAATCCTCAATTTACGAATCATAAAATTAGAAGCAAACTTTCTAACTTTAAACTTTCTAACTTTAAACTAATAGGATGAAAAATATTGATTTTGATAAAACATGGATTGGTCTGTTACTGGGATTGATAACACCTTTTATTGCATTTATGCTTTATTATTTTATCAACTATCATTATATGACCTTCAGGAATTTCATGAATTACATGAAGTTGGGAAATACCTATACTCCAATAATTTCTTTATGTGTTTTAGCCAATTTAATTGTTTTTTATTTATTTATTTATAAAAACAAATACATGGGAACGCGTGGCGTACTTGCTTCTACATTTATCTGGGCTGCCTTTATTCTTTATTTAAAATTCTTTACGTAACCAGCTGATGAACTATTATATTATTGCAGGCGAAGCATCAGGTGATTTACATGCATCTAACTTAATAAAAGAGTTGAAGGTTTTAGATACAAATGCTAAATTCCGTTGCTGGGGTGGGGATTTAATGAAAGAACAGGGTGCTGATCTGGTAAAACATTACCGTGAACTGGCATTTATGGGATTCACTGAGGTGTTGATGAATTTACGAACTATCCTTTCAAATATCGATTTTTGCAAAAAAGATATTTTACAACACAAGCCGGATGTATTGATCCTGGTGGATTACCCGGGCTTTAATTTACGCATAGCCGAATTTGCAAAATCTATCGGTATAAAAGTATTTTATTATATCTCCCCGCAAATATGGGCATGGAAACAATCCCGCGTTCATAAAATAAAACGTGTGGTAGATAAAATGTTCGTGATACTTCCTTTTGAAAGAGAATTTTATCAACGCTTTGATTGTAATGTAGATTTTGTTGGACATCCATTGCTTGATGCTGTTGAAAATTATTCAAAACAACCAAGCACATTATCTATCCAAACAGATAAAAAAATTATTGCATTACTTCCGGGTAGCAGAAAGCAAGAGATCGCAACAATGCTTCCTATAATGCTTTCAATGCGAAAGTATTATGATAATTATTTATTTGTAATTGCCGGTGCCCCATCTCAAAGCAAAGAGTTTTATCAAACATTTATATCCAATTCTAACGTTGAAATTGTTTATAATCAAACCTATCAGTTATTGCAAAAGGCCGAAGTAGCATTAGTTACTTCCGGTACCGCTACTCTTGAAACCGCCTTGTTTGGTGTGCCAGAAGTGGTTTGTTACAAAGGTGGAGCTATTTCTTATGCAATTGCTAAACAATTAGTTAAAGTAAAATACATCTCCCTTGTAAACCTGATAATGGATAAGGAAATTGTGAAGGAATTGATTCAAGGTGAATTAAATGAAACCAATCTCAAAATTGAGTTGGATAAATTATTAAATCCCGGAACAAGAAATAAACTTTTAGCTGATTATGCCGGACTTATTGAAAAATTGGGTGGTTCAGGGGCATCCAAAAAAACTGCAACTTTAATGATTAATTATTTGCGATGAAAAAAAATAATTTATTGTTAGTGTTATTACTATTGTTTTTTGTGTTTCAAACAAACGCGAACATAGTTAGTGTCCGTATTTTGACAACAAAAATTATAAACACATTAATATTTTCACCTATCGGCAGTAGTTATTCTGTTTATGGTGATGGTGTGTTGCTGGAGAATTGTGATCCAACAGGTATTTTTCAAATGAGTATTGAAGGGGATTTCATTCGTTTAAAAACATTTGAAAAGGAGATCGGAAAATTTGGTATCATTAAAATGATTGCAAAGGAGCCCAACGCAGCATTTAAAGTAAAATCCGTAATTCCTCAAGGCAAAGTTCGTACTTACGATGATAACCTTGAGATCATGTTAACACAGGATAAATCCCAACTTTTGCTTATCAATAAAGCAGACCTGGAACATTATATTGCCGGAGTAGTTGAGTCAGAAGGAGGGAGAGGTAGTAATTTGGAATATTATAAAATACAAGCTATTTTATGTCGTACTTATTTATTGGCTCATCTCAATCGCCACATTTTAGAGGGGTTTGAAGTTTGTGATGATGTTCATTGTCAGGCGTATTCCAATAAAGCAAGTGATAATAATATTGTAAAAGCTGTATTGGCTTCAAAGGGAATAGTGGTGGTGGATAACAATTTGAATTTGATAACAGCAGCATTTCATTCCAATTGCGGAGGGGAAACCTGTAATTCTCAGGATGTTTGGGCAATGTCAACTACTTATCTTAAATCGGTCAGGGACACATTTTGTCTTTCTCAATCTCAAGCTCACTGGCAACGTATAATTCCTCTGGAGGACTGGCAGGCATACATACAATTAAAGCATAAGTACCCTGTTGATGATAGTTTAAATTTTATTCGTGGAACATCATTTTCTCAGGCCGCAGGTAGGGAAATTTATTTTAAGGATAAAGATCTGAAAATTCCACTCAAAAATATTCGTTCCGATTTCAAATTAAAATCAACTTATTTTTCTATTGAACAAGTTGGAAATTCCATAAAATTTAAAGGCCGTGGATATGGTCATGGCGTAGGCCTTTGTCAGGAGGGAGCTATGCGCATGGCAAAGTTAAAATATTCATACGAATACATTCTTCATTATTATTATAGAGATGTTAATTTGGTTGATGTTTCAGCACTAAATTATTTCAGACAAGAGTAAAAAAGGGGCTTCTACTTCAAAACAATCATCTTCATCATTTTAGAATGGAAATTTTCGTTTCCTACCCTATAAAAATAGGTTCCATTTGATAAAGACCTAACATCAATTGATATAGATGTTTGTTTGTCAGAGATCTTTTCTTGTCTCACAAGTTCGCCAATGGCATTATAGATATTTAGCATCAGGTTGCCTTTATTATTTAGGGCAATGTTAACATGTGTAATTGTATTTGCCGGATTTGGAATGTTTTGAGAGATCAAATATTCTTTGGAACTTACTTCTTCTATTTGGGTTGTTGATGATATTATGTTAACTGAAAGATCATCAAAATAAAATCCATCATACGTAAGGCCCTGATCACTTATTATTTTAAAACGAATTTTTATGATTTGTCCAACATAGTTATTCAAACTCATTTCTTCCCATACCCACGTAGCCTGAAAACCATCATATAATGGGTTTCCTAAGTCCTGACTGCTATTTCCGGGTTTTGTGAATTTTCCACATAATGGTACCCAGCTGATTCCATTATCATCAGAAGCTTCCACTTCCACATAATCATATCCGGCTTCGATTTCCCATTTTGCCCAAAAAATTAATGAAGCTGATAATGCGGAAGTAAGATCTATAGTACTATTTAATGTAAGCTTTTTGTTACTGTTATCATTATAGTTGCCGGTAGGGCTATCGGTTATTGAGCTTGGCGGGGAAACAAATTCAGTGTTTGATATTCCCCAGTTACCACCGGTAGATGTAAAACCGGAAACAGATGATCCATTATTAGTAAACAATACTGTTGAGGATCCATAAATTTTTGTGATGGTATCGTTGTTGTCATAAAATCCATTATTAACGCGGAGTATATAGCTAAATGTCTGTCCGGAGGTGATGGATGAATTAAGGGTGTAAGAAATTGAATCTTGGCTTATTTGTAATAAACTCATCGTTGGAAATGTTTTTGGTGAGCCAACTGATGTTATCCAACTATCTAAAGGTAGTATAGAAACTGTGTAAACAGTCGGATTGTCTAATCCCAGGCGTTGAATGTTAAAATTAAAATAACCGTTTTGCTGATTGATAACTGAAGGTGAACTGTTTTCAGCAATTGCATATTTTCCTGCAAGGTGAGCCATATAAAGGTTTTGGCTGATATTAACTTTGCAAATAGGGATGATATTGCTTTGGGCAGGCCAGAATCCATCCGAAGCATCTCCCGCTTCAGGAGTCATGGATAAAATTTTTGGTTTTGAGGTTTGTTCGCCATACATCCAATCGTCTGAATCTCCATTGGTAACATAACCTACTGTTTGATCTCCTGTTCCAAAAGCATAGCTGTTGTCGGTGGTGAGTAGCTGTGCATAATTCACATAAGTGGCTGAGTCAGGAGTATAAATAGATAACTCGTACCCCCATGGATAGATCAGCAAATTACCATACGTATGATAATTCAGGGCAATTTTAAACTGGTGGTTATCACAGAAATATTTAAGAGCTTGTGTTTCCGGTTCTGAAAATTGAGAAGGTCCACGATACGTCTCATCATTTGTGCTGGGAGATGACCCGGTATCATCATAACCCCAATTAAATCCATAATTTCTATTTAGATCAATACCATAGGTGCCATCATTATTATTTCTTCTGTTTTTTCTCCACATGCCACCTCCATTAGGGTCGGTGGTTTGGTTATAAACATAACCATCGGGGTTAACACAAGGCACAAAATACATTTCCGTATTATTAATAAGGTTCTGAATTTCGGTACTTGAGGAGTAATTTTCTAATAAATACCACATGTAAAAGATCAATTGAGAAAGTGAGGCCGCTTCTCTTGCATGGTGTAAAGAATTATAAAATACTTCAGGTTCAGTTTCATCCACGTTAGGATTGTCAGAAATTCTTACCCAATATATTGGTCTGCCTTCAATGCTGGTATATGAACTAATGGGGGCTTTAATGCTAATTAAGTTAGGATAAAGAGCTGCCATATTATTAAGCTGGGTGAGCATCTCTGCATAAGTAAAGAAGCCACCCATGGAGCCTAATTGGAAGTTAGAAGGAGTAATGATGTTATTGCTTGATGAAGAATTACAATCAGAATTTTGTCTACTTAAGTTTTTTTCGTCCCCGGAATAGCCGGCATTTTTTTTTTTTTTTAATGATGTTTCTTTATTTTGCTCGGCATAGAATTTAGCTACATCATCAATGATAATTTCAACGGTAAAACCGTTTTCTTTTGCAATTTTTATTTCGCGTTCTGAAAAATCAGAAATAAAATAAATATTTTTTTTACTTTCTCCGTGGTCTACAGCTAAACCAAGTTTAGAAAGGTTTTTTAAGGTTTTTTCTTTAGTATCCAGGTATATTTTAGCCCTTGAATATTTTGGCTGTTGGGCATAAGTAATAAATGGGAAAATAATTACGAGTAAGAAGAATAGTAATTTTTTCATATCATGGTATTTTTAGTAAATATAAAATATATTTCTCGAAAAAGCAATGATTTAAGGTATAACTGCATTTATGTCTATAAGTTAATAACGACATAAAAAGATCGAGAATACTTGTCAACTAAAAAAGAATAAATAATAGATTCTATACAAGTTAAGATGTAATGGGATTTCGCTTTTTATAAAAGAAAACAACATTCAGAGCGTCATTGCGAGGTACGAAGCAATCTCACATCCATCATCAGTTGAGATTCCTTCGATTGGAAAAGTCTCGCAATGACGCTTCAAATAGGCATTAAATTATTTTAATAAATTAACTTATATAAAGTCTAACTTAATTATATTTTTCTTTTAAAAAAGAAAAATAATTACGAAGGTTTGATCGGTGAACTTTCTGATATTCTTTATCAAAAATTTCATATTGAGAATCGTAGCGCGTAAAGGCCATAAAAAAAGAATTTTTATCAGAGAAGGCTTGTAATGAATAGTTGAAATAATTTTTCCTTTTATATAGCGGCAAACGATTCACCCCAAGCACTATTTCTTTAATTAATTTATTTTTCTTTTGTTTTTTTATTTCTTCCGTGTCCATTATAGATAGGGTAGAGTAGAGGCTGTCCAGTCGTTCTGAACTTTTTAATATGTATTCTTTAAAACAAGTTTCATCTTTCTTACTCTTTTCGTAATCGGTATATTGTTTGGAGTGAATGCCATATTTATAAATTAAAAAATTTTCAGCGCCTTTGTCGCCAATAAAATTGGCTAAGTTTTCATTAAATGTAACATCATTCTTTATATATATTGTTCCATGAGTGAGTTCATGAATGATAAGATTGGCAAGCTGTCCTTCACTTTTATAAAGCATATTGGAAAGAATAGGATCTTTGAACCATCCCAGTGTTGACCAACCAGATGGACTGTATACATCAACATCATACCCTTTCCCTTTTAATGATAAAATTTCTTTTTCCGC
The DNA here is from genome assembly GCA_040388455.1 of Bacteroidota bacterium. Classification (GTDB taxonomy): domain Bacteria; phylum Bacteroidota; class Bacteroidia; order 2-12-FULL-35-15; family 2-12-FULL-35-15; genus 2-12-FULL-35-15. Next base: position 1,128 of record JAZKBX010000013.1, on the reverse strand, counting down.
TTCCTGTTTATTAAAAAATCCTTTGTAAGAAACAGCTCCTAAAAATGGAAATGTCCATTCTTTGGCTTTAAACGAATAAGGCTCACATGCTGATACAGTCAGTAAAATAGCTTTGTTCCGTTGATTATAAACAGTCGAATAATTGGAGCTTTCGTTGATACCAATACTATCAAATGCATATTGTTTTATTTCAACGATTAATTTTAATTTTTGTTTTAATGAATCGGGAAAGGAAGCATCTTGTAAAATTTCTTCAATGGGTTGCGAGTTCCAAACAATTGTTAACTGCCCTTTCCCTTGTGAAATTCCATAAATCACCATATCATTCCATATCAAACAGGATAGCATGATAAGTAGAAACACTATTTCAAAAGAGAATTTGATGATTTTTTTTAACATATAACAAAGGTATTAAAAAGCAAGCATTATCATCAAAGCTTTGCTGTGAACGATATTTTTTCTGATTTTTGAACAGCTCTATTTTGAAGTTGAACGAACTGGCTGAATTTTCAATTTTATTTTCTACTTTTGAATCAAAAATTAATTATGTTTTTTATATTCTCTAAACTTCTTGTATTTATTCTTTCTCCATTGGTTTGGATAGTTATTTTATTGTTTTTTTCGGTTTTATCTAGGTATCCCGATCGAAAAAGGAAGAGTTTACGATGGGCCCTGGGTTTAACTCTGTTTTTTTCAAATCCATTTCTATTTGATGAGTTCTCGCGCTTGTGGGAAATGCCGGCAACACGTTCCGAAAACGTTAAATTGTATGATGTAGGAATTGTTCTAGGTGGGATGAGTGTATATGATGAGGAATTAGATAGGGCGCAATTTTTTCGTGGTGTAGACCGACTGATGCAGACAGTGGAATTGTATAAGCAGGGGAAAATAAAAAAAATAATTTTTACGGGAGGATCCGGACGGCTGTTACATCCTGAAATGAAAGAAGGGAATTATATCAACCGTTATTTACTTTATATGGGAATTCCGGAAAAAGATTTTTTCATTGAAAGTGAATCAAAGAACACGCATGAGAACGCGGTGTTAACAAAAGTACTTTTGGAGAAAAATAATATAAATGGAAATTTTTTATTGATCACTTCCGCATTTCACATGCGTAGAAGCTTA
>JAZKBX010000012.1:19770-32104 GCA_040388455.1 Bacteroidota bacterium | reverse complement strand
TCTTTAAAAATCTCGTTGTATTCCGTTCCTATTTCATAAATAGTTTCTAAACAATCTGAAACAAATGCTGGTGAAAAAATTAACATTTTCTTTTTGCCTTCTTTTGCTTTTTGCTCTACAACCTTATCGCTGTAAGGCTTGATCCATTTATCATTCAAGCGTGATTGGAAAGTACTCTCATATTTCCCTTCCGGAATATTCAATCGTTTTACTAACTGACGGGTTGTTTCAAAACAATTGGCACGATAGCAATAGTGATTGTCTTTGGTAATGGAATCGCAGCAACTACCCAGATTACAAGTGTTTGCACCATAGTGCGCAGAACCTTTCAAGATGTGGCGTTCGGGCAAACCATGATAACTGAAAATAAAATAATCGTAATCGGGGAGATTATACTTTTTTGCTACCTCTACGCAAGCATCAATAAAATCGGGGTTATCATAAAATTTTGAGATAATTTCAACGGATGGAGTTACCTCCCATTTACCAATAATACGCAATGCCTCTTCAACAGATGAACCCGTACTTGAAGATGCATATTGAGGATACAAAGGAATCATAATGATCTTTTGTACCTGGGCTTCACGTAGTTTGTTCAATGCCGATTCCATACTCGGACTTTGATAACGCATCCCTAATTCAACTACAAAAGAATCACCTAAAGCTTTTTGTAATAGCGTTTTTACTTTAACACTATTTGTTAAAAGGGGCGATCCTTCTTTGGTCCAGATATGCTGGTATAGCTTAGCGGATTTAGGTGCTCGAAATGGCACTATAATACCATTCACCAATAAAAAACGACCAATAGGATTGATATCGATCACACGAGGATCATTCAAAAATTGTGATAAATATTTTCTAACATCCGAAGTTTTTGGGCTGTCGGGTGTTCCAAGGTTAATAAGTAGTACGCCTGTTTTCATTTTTATTTAACACAGAGATCGCTGAGTAAACGGAGTTGCACAGAGTTAAAAGTGAATTTAACATTGTACGTTAGTTTATATATATTTATTAAACATTCAATTAAAACGAATTTAAATCACCATTGATTTTTCTTTTTATACCTTGGGTTAGTAAAGGAACATTAAAATTAATAAGTAAACCTAATTTTTTATCTGACAATTTCAGATAGGTCACCAGCTGAGCTTCGTGGACAGGGAGAATTAATTCTACTGATTTTAGTTCCAAAATAATTTTATCATCAACTAAAATATCAATAATAAATTCTTTTGCCAATTTTTCACCTTTGAAAATAACTGGAAGCGAAACTTGACTCGCTACTTTTAAATTTTTCTTTTTCAAAACAGAAATAAGACAAATCTCATAGACAGATTCCATGAGTCCGGGACCGAGTTCTTTGTGAACTTCGATACAACATTCAATTATCTTACCTGACAGTTCATTATAATTCTCTGTGAAACTCATAAAACTCTGTGCTCTCTGTGTTGAAAACAATTAAATATGTAACGCTCTTTTCCCTGTAGCATCCAAACACGCTTCTTTAAAGGCTTCTGTATATGTAGGATGCGCGTGACTCATGCGTGAGATATCTTCTGCACTGGCACGGTATTCCATGGCAACAACTGCTTCGGCTATCATATCAGCGGCACGTGGGCCAATGATGTGTACGCCTAATATTTCATCGGTTGTTTCATCTGCCAACACTTTTACAAATCCATCTGTATCCATTGATGCACGTGCTCTTCCACTTGCCTTGAAAGGGAAATTACCAACCTTGTATTTTTTACCCTGCTCCTTTAGTTGCTCTTCGGTAAAGCCAACAGCTGCTACTTCAGGCCATGTATAAACCACTCCCGGAATTAAATTATAATCAATGTGTGGTTTTTGTCCTGCAATAATTTCTGCTACAAAAGTTCCTTCATCTTCTGCTTTATGTGCAAGCATTGCACCTTTTATCACATCGCCAATTGCATAAATGCCTTGTACATTAGTTTGTAAATGATCGTCCATTTCAATTTTACCACGATTATCAATTTTTACTCCGGCTTTATCTAAACCTAAATTATCAGTATAAGGTTTGCGGCCAACGGAAACCAGGCAATAATCACCTTTTAATTCAACCTTTTCACCTTTTGCATTATCGGCAGTTATCGTTACTTCTTTACCCTTAGCTATTACACCAGTAACCTTATGATTGAGATAAAACTCAAAGCCTAACTTTTTCAAACTTTTCAGTAATTCTTTACCTAAGGCAGTATCCATGGTACTGATGATTCCGCCTGTAAATTCAAGTACGGAAATTTTAGAGCCCAACCTTGCATATACCGAACCCAATTCCAAACCAATTACACCACCACCAATGATCACCATGTGTTTAGGTATTTCAGTTAATTCCAAGGCTTCGGTTGAAGAGATAATTCTCTTTTTATCTATCTCAATTCCCGGTAATGATGCAGGTTTTGAACCTGTTGCAATAATCGTTTTCCCTGATTCAATTTGTGTTTTTTTTCCATCTGCACCTGTAACTTCAATTGTGTTTTTATTTACAAATGAACCATGACCGGTAAAAACAGTGATCTTATTTTTCTTCATTAAAAAATTAATTCCATCAGAAGTTTGTTTTACCACATCACCTTTGCGCTTGATCATTTGCTTGAAATTTACTTTCAGATCTTTTATTTCAATACCATGCTCGGTAAATGAATGGGCAGCATTGTAATAATGTTCTGATGAATCTAACAATGCTTTGGATGGAATACAACCCACATTCAAACACGTGCCGCCCAGCGTATTGTAACGCTCGATAATGGCTGTTTTCATACCCAATTGTGCGCAACGAATTGCCGCCACATAACCACCAGGGCCTGAACCTATAATTGTAACATCAAATTTTTCCATTGTATTTTAAAGTATTATGTCCTATTAGTTATAATTCGAGAATATCAATTTGTTAGATTCTTTAAAGAATTAAAATTTTAACTATTTGGGCGTTTCCCTTTTCTACCTCACCCCCTTCCCCTCTCCAATTGGAGAGGGGTGTCCAAAGGGCGGGGTGAGGTAAAAAAGGGGCGGGCTTTACGCTTCAATCCTTTCTAAACAGAAAAGGATTTTCGCTGCAATCCCTAACGCGGCATTATCGATGATAATAATTTAATACATTGATAAATCATTTTATTCCCAATGTCATTTAACTGATCAATTTACTATTGTCTGATAATTTTAAATCGTAAAAACCATGAGTATATGATCAGGAGCAAGGATAGATACATTGCTGCCCGACCAATATAATCGCCAAAACGGGTATAAAACGTCTGATCGTTATTTAATTTAATTTGTGTTTTTATAACTGCCGGAACCCACCAATTGGTTGCTTGTTGTATTTCCCCTTTATCGGTAATAATGCAGGAAATGCCTGTATTTGCTGACCGTACAATATATCTGCGTGTTTCAATAGCTCTTAATGCTCCATATTTTAAATGCTGTTTATAACCGGGAGTATCGCCCCACCATCCATCATTGGTAATGATCGCAATAAACTGAGCTCCGTTTTTAACATATTCTGAAACATATTCACCATAAACACTTTCATAACAAACCACAGGGGCTGCTGTTATTGCGCTATCTGCAGAAACGAACACACTGCGCTCATCCTGCGTACCCAGGCTTCCTGTTGTTCCACCCAGATCGATGGCCAATTTTCCGAGATATTTAAAAATAAATGGGAAAGGCATTTTCTCTACACCGGGCACTAATTTCGATTTATGATAGATCTGGATCAGACCGCTGCTATCTATTTGCAAAGCGGTGTTGTATGAATCATAATAGGCATCTTCGCTTCTGAATTTCCGGGCTGTTGAAGATAAAGCTTCATCTGGTTGATAAACCTTGGCGGTTGAAGCACCAATAATAATTTTAAGTTTGGGATATGGTTTTAAAAACTCCTTTAACGTTTTAATACTACTGCTTTGGATCAACTCACCCTCCCATAGTTCCTCTGTTAAAGCTGTTTCCGGAAAAACTAAATAGTCGGTAGTACTGTCTGTTTGTTGTGCTGCCAATTGCAACATTTTTTGCAATTGTACTTCATAACCGGATATAAATTTCTCATTATATGGATCAATATTGGGTTGAACAATTACAACATTTGTTTCAGCTTTCAATTCAGCAGGAAAAGCCAGAATTATGTATGAAATTAAAATTGGTAACGCTATTAAAGCTGCCAGTCCGATGACCTGTTTTTTTGAGAATCGAAAACCAAAATCTGACACTATTTTAAAAATGAAGCAATTGGTTATAAGCACCCATAAGCTTCCTCCAAAAACACCTGTATATTCGTACCATTGAATCCAATTGGGCGTGGGAGCAAAACCATTACCCAAAGTAAGCCAGGTCCACGTTAGATCCCAATCGAGATGCAAAAATTCAAAAGTGATCCAAAAGCTGATGAACACCAGGCTTCCCCATTTTTCACCTACCCGTTTTTTTACTTTATGAAATAACATAAAAGTAATGGTCATCAATAATGCATTGCATCCTATAGCCATTGCTGCACCACCAAAAGAAGCATTCTTCACCCACCAGGTTGTTAAAACATTCCAGGTAAAAAACGTTAAATAGCTACAGGCAAAAAGAGTGAGTGTTTTGTATTTATCCGGATTTTTAAATATAGCATGTTCTGCCATTAAGAGCGGTACAAATGCGATAAATAATAAAGGAACAAAGCCATGAGGAAACCAACCAAAAGCCAGTAATAAAGCACTTAATAAGGAGAGTAAAAAAAGCTGATAGGTTTTCACATCATTAATTTGGTCGCAAAAGTACGAAAGTTTTAGCTTTTGTCAGAACTAACCAAACATTCAGGAGATATTATACTAAACAAATTATTTTTTATTAATATCCACTTTAATGGAGAACACATTGGAATACAATGCTACTGATTGATCGCCAATATCAGTTAAGGCATAATCAATGGTAACAGACTTAATGCGAACACCTACACCGATATTGGGCTGAAAGGTTTTTATTTTTTGACCCACAGCATCGGTATATGCCTGATAATTGCCAAGTCCTGCTCTTAAAAACACCAAATTCATGTAAGATGCTTCAAGCCCGATATGAGGGTCTATGCTAACAGCTTTGCTCTTGATCATTACACTGCGTTTGCCATCAAAAGTTGCATCCAGATTTAGTTCGGCAAGTAACGACATTTTGGGGGAAAAGTTGAATTTACGTGCCCCACCCAATAATAATTTGGGCAGTGTAATTTCCACCGAATTTTCGGGAATTTCATTGCCGGTGGCTACAAATACGGCTTTTGTTTCTTCCGTAAGGTTATATGTCCAGGCATTAAATGTAGAAGTAACATCCCGTGCCATTGCCCCAAATTTCCATTTTTTGTAATCATATTGAGCACCAGCATCAATTCCGAACCCCCATGAACCTGCAAAACTACCAACCCTTCTGCGAATAACTTTCGCATTGGCCCCCAGTCGTAATCCAGGGATCTTAAGTGTTTTTGCGTACGAAACTATAAAGGCAAAATCTGTGGCAGAGAAAGTAGTGATCCGGTTATAATCCACATTACCATTGGAATTGATCAATTCTGTTGTATTAGGGATATCATCCACACCAAAACGAACTATAGTGACACCAAGTACACTTGAGCTATCCAAACGGGTTGCATAGGCACCATAATCATATTTAGCAATGCCAGCAAAGTATTCGCTATGCATTAGAGCCACCTGATGCTGATTTCCAATACCCAATAATCCTGCGGGATTCCAATAGCCGGCAGTGACATCATTTGCCGATGAAATATACGAATTAGACATTCCCAAAGCTCTTGCACCTACTCCAACATTTAAAAACTCATTGCTGTATTTGGGAGCCTGCGCAAAGACACTAAAACAAATGCCTATTAAAATAGTTATTGATAAAAAACACTTTTTAGTCATAATAGGTCATAAAATTAAACTAAATAACGGTTCAGTCAATTTTTTAATATCTAAATTTTTAGCCTTAAAAGGGTTTAAAAACGCGCCAGAGGATTTGAGAACGTGTTTTTTTAATTCTTATTGCTCATTTTTTAAGGTTTTACAATAAACCTGAGGATTTGCGAATTTTTTGTGAATTATAATTTACCTAAGTGCCTGTTTAAATTTTATATTTTTTAATTACAGGTCGCCCCTCTGGGGCTAAAATTGTGATGTATCTCTTTATCTACAAACAGAACGCTCCTCTGGAGCTGAAAATATCCCGTAGGGATAAACTGTTTGTAGTAATAACAATGAAAGGGTTTTTAATTTAAGCTCCCTAGGAGCGTCCTATTAAATTATTTGAATGAAATTTAAAGAGGCTCTAAACAAATCAAAAATTAGAAAAACAGTTTCTAAAATTAAAAGAGTATTTTCGCTCTCTATTAAAAGGCGAAATTTGTAATTTCGCCAACACAAATGAACATAAAAAAAAATATACCAAATACCATTACCTGCGGCAATTTATTTTGCGGCTGCCTGGCAGTTGTATGCGCCTTTAATGGTAATTTACTTTGGACCGCATATTTAGTGGGCATTGCCGGAGTATTAGACTTTCTTGATGGCTTCATTGCAAGGCTTTTACACGTGCATTCCGAAATTGGAAAGCAACTGGATTCCCTGGCTGATATGGTAACGTTTGGATTAGTACCGGGAGTAGTAATGTTTACATTCCTATCGAATGCTGCAGCTATTTATGCCGGAACATCCGGCTCCAATATGATAGCACTAAGCTATCTTCCTCTTTTTGCATTTTTAATTACAATTTTTTCTGCAATACGCTTAGCAAAATTCAATATTGATACCCGGCAATCGGACTCTTTTATTGGTGTTCCAACTCCGGCCAATGCACTATTAATTTGTTCATTACCCCTCATTCATTTTTTTCAACCCAATGTTGGAAATTTCAGTTTACTTCCGATTCTGGAAAACATATGGTTTTTATTAGGGCTCACCATCCTTATGTCTTATTTATTGGTGGCCGAATTACCTTTATTCGCGCTTAAATTCAAAAACTTTGGATGGGCTGACAATAAAATTCGTTATTCGTTTTTAATAGCTTCTATAATAATGTTATTGCTTTTTCAGTTTATTGCAATCCCTTTTATTATATTTTTGTATGTGATCTTATCAGTGATCAACACCATTTTTATAAGTAACAATTCCGTAAACAAATTAAACAATTAACAGAACATGAAATTCAGAGCAGAAATAGATGTAATGCCATTAAAAGCATTATTAGATCCTCAAGGAAAAGCAGTTACAGGAAGTATGAAAAATTTAGGGCTACCCGAAATTGAAAATGTACGTATTGGAAAACACATTACCTTGGAAATTGAAGCAGCCTCTAAAGATGCAGCTTCCACTAAAGTAGATGAAGCCTGCAAAAAATTATTGGCCAACCAAATTATGGAATTTTACGAATTCGAAATTTTTGAGAATTAAGTACTACTGTTTTTGTTAAAAAAAAATTCAATTTCTGTCATAAGGAATTGTTGATGGCTATTTATCAAAACTTAACACCCCTCCTGGGGTTAAAACCATTTTATAGATGGGCTTACAAGAGAAAATACAAAATAATACTGAGGAACTATTAAAGTCCTTCAACACGCTAAATCAGGCAGAACTTGTATTTAAACCTTCTGAAAAAACCTGGTCTGTTCTTGAATGTGTGGAGCATATTTTTTTAATTAGCGAAGCTGTATTAAAAGTTATTTCTACCCCCGCACCAGTTGAAAAAACTGAAAACAACAAGACTGAATTATTTGGTGAAGAAAAACTAAATATGCTTTTAATTACCAACCGGGCATTTAAAGTTCCTGCTCCCGATTTTGTCAGTCCAAAAGGTCGTTTTGCGGATAGTAAAGATGCGACTCAAAGTATCAACGTTACTATTGACTGCATCATTCAGCACATTAATACTAATGCGATTGAACAGGAAACTCAAACACTAAAACACCCTGTATTAGGTGCAATGACCAAGACCGACTGGATTCATTTTATGATCGCTCACACCAACCGCCACATATTACAAATAGAGGAGCTGCAAAAAACTATCTGATCTCAAACCATTGAACCCACCAGCCCAAGGATAAAAAAACCGTAAACATTATTTGATTTATTTATAAAAAATGAAACGTATTTTAATTGGTTTGATCTCCTGTTTATGTTGTCTTTTCGCACTTACGGTATTCTATGGCTATTGTTCAATTAATAACATGAAATCAGCTGTTTTTGAATACAACTTATCCAAACCCACAAAAAGTTTTGTTCTGCCGGTTGAACTCAATGAAATTTCGGGCATCACAACTCTTAGTCAAAATGAAATTGCTTGTGTACAAGATGAAATCGGGACTATTTTTATTTATGATCTAACAAAAGAGGCTATCGTAAAAGAATACCCATCTAAATTAATTGGCGATTTTGAAGAGATCGCCCTCGTTGGAAACACAATGTACTTGCTACGAAGTGATGGTATGCTAATTGAACATTTAAACTATAATAAACTATCAGTTGAAAAGAAAGAATATGCACTTCATTTGCCATCTACTAATAATGAGGGCCTTTGCTTTGATAAAAGAAATAACCGGTTGTTAATTGCTGCTAAAAGCAAGGCAGGTAAAGGGAATGAAAATAAAGATATTCGATTGATCTACGGTTTTGACTTAAAAAACAAAATACTTAGTAAGGAACCTATTCTTAAATTGAGTATTGATAAGATTGAAGAAAAGGCACTTGCTATGGAAATCCCTATCCCTATGAGAACAATAAAAAAAACAGGGAAAGAGGTCAGTGATTTTAATTTCAGGCCATCTGCAATAGCTGTGCATCCTTTCAGCCATTTAATCTACATTCTATCGTCAAGCGACAAATTGCTTTTAATTATGAATGAAAAAGGAAATATCATTCATCTTTTCGCCTTAGATCCTGTTTTATTTAATAAAGCGGAAGGCATTACTTTTTTACCTGATGGAGATATGCTTATCAGTAATGAAGCACAAAAGGGAAAGCCTACTTTGTTACAGTTTAACTACGTCAAAAAATGAAAAAATTTTATCAGTGTTCTTTGGCAACCTATCAATTCATGCTGAAACAAGTTCAGCATGAATTGATGTGATTTTGTTAAATAACATTAGTTTGATTGTACTTTTTTTCGCGCAATTCGAAATTTTTGCCCAAATAAACTCTTCGTACCTGTTCATCGCCAGCCAACTCTTCAGCGGTTCCGGCTTTCAAAATACTTCCTTCAAAAAGTAAATAGGCGCGATCGGTTATTTGCAACGTTTCCTGCACATTGTGATCAGTAATTAATATACCAATATTTCGTTGTTTGAGTTTTGCAACAATCTGTTGAATATCTTCAACGGCAATAGGATCAACACCTGCAAAGGGTTCGTCTAATAAAATAAATTTAGGATCAGCAGCTAAACAACGAGCAATTTCTGTACGTCTGCGTTCACCACCCGATAATCTGTCGCCCAAATTTTTTCGGATGTGCTGCAAATGAAATTCATTCAATAACTCTTCAAGCTTATCGATCTGTTCCTGTTTATTTAATTTCGTCATTTCTAATATGGCACGGATATTATCTTCCACACTCAATTTCCTGAAAACAGATGCTTCCTGCGCCAAATAACCAATTCCGAGTTGTGCTCGTTTATACATAGGTTCGTTGGTAATATCTTTATTATCCAAAAATATTTTACCGGAATTTGGTTGTATCATTCCAACAATCATATAAAATGAGGTAGTTTTCCCGGCACCATTGGGACCTAAAAGTCCAACAATTTCGCCTTGCTTCACTTCAACGCTTACGTTTTTTGCAACGGTACGGCTTCTGTATTTTTTTATTAAATTATCGGTACGTAAAATCATAGTAGTAAAATTAAAATGAGAATTGAAGTGTTCCTTTAATACTAAATGGAATAGCTCTTGGATTATCTAAATAAGACATTCGCCAAACAGCATCCAATCTAAAGATCTTAAATATATTTTCGATACCTGCTGATATTTCAATATAAGGGCCCTTATTAAGTGTGGTCAAAAAAGCAGGAAAAATAAGCAAATCATTATTCTGTTGATTTGCCCTGCCAATTAACGCTTTTCCTCCAACTACCTCTCTCCATTTCAATCTCCGCATTAATGGAATTTTATTTAAAAAGAAACCATCAAAATGGTGGGATAACGTTAATGAAGCGTACTCGTCACTCACAAATTCGTAGTAATTCATACTATTGTAGGCGTATATATCGTAAATGTAGGTTTCGTTACCACCATGAATTGTCATTAAAGGGTAAGGTAATTTGCCCCATGTTTTACCATATTCCAACACATAATCAAAATATCCTATCGGATTAATTCGAATACGGTCATCCAGATTTACAGTTAGCTTTTGATAATCATAATCGCTGAAAAATAAATTTTTAATGCCTAATGTGTATTGGGCCTGAATAACGGGATAACGCGTTCCTAAACTGGTCCTGCTAAAAGTTCCATTGAGGTATTTTTCATCGAATGCAAATCGTGTTAATAAACGCACTTCGGATGTGGTGATGCTCTCTTTAAAAGCAGTTTTATTAGGGGTTTTCTGATACTCGTAATGAAAATCAGCCAGAGGCGACATTTGCCTATTAAAAAAACTTAACTTAGAACTAAAGCCGGTAAACCACTCACGTTCGATATACGCATTTACCTGCTTTACACTTGTTAAATTACGCAGTGGAGTTATTCTAAAAAGTGAGGCAAGGATATTATCGGTGGTAAACCCATTTTGACTCTGCCCTAAAATCTCATTATCATTTTTGTAATACATACCTATGAGCGTACGTGGTTTTTTCTCCAGAAAACACCGCATTCCAAGACTGTATTTTAATCTTTCGTCCCTGGTACCAAAAGCCACATACCCACTTAATTCGTACCATTTGCTGAATTTATCGCTGGTACGTCCGCCAAAACGAAAACGCTGACCTTCAATTTCATTAAAACTATATATATTGTAATAAGGGCCATACTCAAAGTTACCTTTGGTTTTATATCCTGTTACAAATAATTGTATGATATCAACCCATGTGCGGTATATTGGCAATGATTGCAATGTATCCACCATGTGATAAATTTCTTTTTCATTTTTGGATAAAGAATCATGTCGTTTTTGATTCCAGAAATCATCTGTTTTATTAAAAGCATCGTCAGCAACTTTTAAGTTATCAGTGAGTGAGTAAAATTTATCTTCTTCAGGTTTATTGATCTTGAAATTATTGTAGGAAGCCGTTTTCCGACCATAAATGCCCATCAGAGATTTCACCTTCTGATCAATAGGGAAAGGGTTAAAATCAATTATCAAACGCTCCTTTTGCATCATCCAGGCATTGTCCACATTGGTATACGTTTGAACTACAGCAGTTGAATTTATAAAATTAATATTGGCATCAGTGGCAATACTCATTTCTATTTGCTTGATTGCAAATGCAGAATCCGCTGCCCATAAATTCCCCGTAAAAGTTAACTCCTGCTTACGTTTTGGTTTAAATTGTAATTGATAACATTTATGGCCGTCAATTTCCATACTATCAATCAAATAAAATTTGTAAAAAAACAGTGCATTATCTGAAATAGGGCTGATGAATGTTTTACCGAATACTATTATAGTATTGTCATATATATTTACCTTCTGATACATATCACCCATAAACTGTGAAACGCTTGCATTTTCAAGGCCTGCAACTTTACTTGCCTTAATAATTTCGTTGTGTGTTTTCGGACTTTTCCGATAATAATATTCAGACAATGATTCGGTCATAAAAACCGGTAAATAAGGCTTTTCCCTGACATTAGAGCTATCAATATTATCGAAAATAAAAGAAAAAGGCTGAAGCAGTTTTTTGTTTTTAAACTCATCAGGAATATTATTCAAATCAAATTCTATTTTGTTGTATGCTTCATATTCATAGGCATTTAACTCCTCACTATCGTTTTTATCTTTATTTGCAATAATTTTTCGGAGGATACGGTGTGCGGGATTTTCGCCCGGACGCACTTCCACAGTAATAAGATCCACACCTTGTGTAAGTCCTATGTTTATTTCCTGCGTAGCACCATATTTGATGGCTCTTATCACGCGATTGTAGCCAACAAAAGAAATAATAATGGAATCACACTTTTCGGAAGTGGAGACAGTATATTTACCTTCAATATCGCTTGCTCCAGCGGCTTTAGTGCCTTTTAAAAGCACATTAACAAAGGGTAAAGGTTCACGTGTGATCGCATCAACTATTTTTCCGCTCACTTTAGTGGTTTGAGCGAAACATGATGTAGGCAAGGCAAGCGTTATGATTGACGTT
>JAZKBX010000012.1:0-19760 GCA_040388455.1 Bacteroidota bacterium | reverse complement strand
GCAATAAATAATATTTAATTTTCTTGGTCAATGTTAAATGTTGATAATGTATTATTAAAATTTACAGAATTATGGAAAATGAATTATTACAAATTTACGAAACAGAGTTGATTAATTTACCGGTTACGAATAAATGAATTATAAAACGAAACGGTGCCGGTTAAATTGCCTTTTTGATTAATTGCCTGCTTATAGATCAATTAAGATTTAATTCGTTTTTTAATTACATAACTCGAAACGAAAATACTTGCCTCATAAAGAAAATACAGAGGGAAAGCTACAAGCATTTGCGAGGTAACATCCGGAGAGGGGGTAATAATGGCAGCTGCCACTAATATCACTACCACCGCGTGTTTGCGATATTTACGCATAAACTCAGGAGTAATTAATCCAAACTTGGTTAAAAAATAAACCAATACAGGCAACTCAAACACAATTCCAGAAGCAAGTGTAAGTGTTGTAATTGTGGAAATGTACGAATCCATGGTGAAATTATTTTCAACCATTTTACTTACCTGGTAATTACCTAAAAAATTAATTGATAAAGGAACAATAATATAGTAGCTGAATAAGACCCCGGTTAAAAACAATAAAGTAGATGCAATAATGAATCCTGTGGAGGCCTTTTTTTCTTTGTCCCGCAAAGCAGGTTTGATAAAACGCCATATTTCCCACAATAAATATGGAGAACCGATTATCACGCCTCCTAAAAAGGAAATCCACATTAATGAAGTAAACTGATCCCCTAAACCAAGGCTCTGAAGTTTAAAAGTATAATGACCAAAACATAACTGATCGCCAAGATTAAGAAAATGTGAAAGCTGGCAAAAGCCCCGATAAGTCACAAAATCGCTGGAAAGCGGACCAAAAATAACGGTATCAAACAAAAATTCAGGGAAGCAGAATAAAACTCCGGTTATTACCAGTACCACTAATACTGACCGGACAAGGTGACCACGCAATGCATCAATATGGCCCCAAAAGGACATTTCACCTGATGCATTTTTTGATTTATTAAAAAGTCCGAGTAGTGCCATTAATTGGGATGTAAAGTTAATAGAATTTCGTTCATTTTGTGTAGATCAATTCACTAACTAAAAAATTACTTACTTTTGAAACGTATGAAACAAAATTCTGGCTGGTATTTATCAATTGCAACTATAATAATTGTTGCAATAATGCTTCTATCCTTGCATTTCGGATGGTTAAACATGTTTTTTTATGGTGCGGAACTGAATCCTAATGTACAGGGGATCGATTATTTTGCGGTGCCAAAATCATTTTTAAATCTGCTTGAAGGGCGAAGTATCTTTGATACCTGGGGCGGGACGCCTTATGGGCCTCACTCCACCTGGTACCTGGCACATCCGGCATTCAGCCTTTTTGTAGCTTCCTGGTTTTCCTTTTTTTCGCCATGGACCAGTTACTGGTTATTTGCCATTTTCTCACTAGCAATAATGGCATATTGCGGATACCTGATCTCAAAAACAACAACAAATAATTTAAAAAAACATCTCTCTTACTTTTTAATGTTATGCGCCTTCCCTGTCTACTGGATGCTATTTGTTGGTAATATGCATGCTCCTTTGGTATTGGCACTCACCCTAATTTTAATTTCCATTTATGAATTAACATATTCTGAGAATGAAAAGGATATAAGTGCCGCCAATAAAAAACTGCTTGTTGGATTACTTATTTCATTTTTCAGCAAACCCATTGTATTGCTAATGCTTCCACTGCTACTTTTAACAAAAGAAACGCGCAAAACAACCATTAAAAGTTTAGTTATCTATTCTGTTGTCTCTTTGCTTTTTATATTATTACCGCAATTAAATCCCCAAGGGGTTGGTTTTAATAAACTGCTAAGTATTGTCTTCGACTTTGATTTTATTAAAGAAAATATGAACATTTATAAAAACCACTTTGTTTTAAACGAATATATGAGAGATAATAGTATTCATTGGTTGAATCTTATTGCACAATCTGAATACAAGCTGATGCACATTGATGTTTTTTCATTACCTGTTTTTATTGATACGATAGCTGAGAAAGCCACACCATCAGGTATTTATAAAATACCGATCTATGTAAGTTTGTTTTTATCAATAGGGGTAGCATTTATTGAAGATAAAAAGATCCGCCTGGAAAGTACGTTATTGCTGGTGATGGCAATTTCATTATCCTTCTTTTTAAGTTATAATACCGTTTGGGAATATCAATTTACATCGGTATTACCAATTCTTGCATTATTGCCCATATTAAAGGAAAAAGATGTTTTTTATAAAAAATATATTTCAATCATGTTCTATTTTGGAATATTTTTGTGTTTGCCAAGTCTATACTTTTTGTTCCGTGGTGGCGATTTCAGTGGAAATGCCCTAACATTGATTCGCCTCGACAGAATCATTCCGGTACTTATCATATTTTTAATAATGATTTTTCAGGTGATTGTGGTAGTGAAGAAACATGCAAATTTCAAACGTTTTAAAAAAATTAGCGTTCCGGAAAATTTGCCTCAGAAATTATTTTTTGATTGATGGGGTGTAAAAAATTCAACTACCATTTATTGAAAATAATCAATGCGCCATTTAAAAATAATTAATAACACGAATACTTTTTGTTTGTTGCTAATAGTGTTTAAAAAAATTATGAACTTAACAATTTGTCCCAAAAACCAATGAATGTCAACTTTTTGCAAAAGTTTCGAAAAATTGAAACTATTCTGCTTGGCATTTTGCTATATGGGATTATTTTAGTTTATACCTATCAGTATTTTCAAATTGCGAACAAATATGAACCTTGGACCACTGATGAAATTTTCTACTATCTAGAGGCGAAGGCTATCGCAGCCCACAATATTTATCAAACACCTGCGAGTTTAGATGGCAACACCTCATATATCGGTGATTTTGGATTTCATGGAATTAGTTACGCGATCAAAGATGGCTGGTTATCGAAACTATTTTTTCAAACTGAAGATCCACCATTGGTATTTATAAATTTCCTTACCTGTCTGGCTACCTTAACACTCATATTGCTATTCAAACCTTTCACACTGAACACCAGAATAAAAATAGCGCTTGTTGTGGCCACTCACTATGTATTGTTTTCCTTTACACTTTCCTATATGCAGGAAACCATACAGTATTTTTTTGCAGTGCTGGCATTAAGATCTCTTTACCACTTATACCAAAGCCCAGTCCAAGCTTCCTCAATTTTTGATAGAGGTAATCTCAAAGTAGGTGTTTGGATTTTTGAAAAAGTTAGATCCTTCTTTTCAGGAAGATCACCATTAGCTTATTTCCTGATAATTATAGTCCTTGCAACAGCATTCCGCTATAGCTGGCTTATGTGGGGGCTGGGATTATTGCCATTAGCCAATAATCTCAAAAGTTTTGCCAAATGGGGATTAGTTGTGATTGCCCTTGTCGCTCTGGGGTTATTCTTCAGCCGATATATCATGGCCCCTTATCCTTATGGAGAACTGTTAACAAATCAACTTATCAAGACAGAACAATTTTCATTAATGGATCAACTAAGAACCATTTATGGGAGATTTTCTTCCAATTTGCAATTATTTTTAACTCCCGCAGAAAGACTTACAACGACATATATGCGTTACACTACACTTACTTTATTAATAATCAGCACTTGGTATGCAATTGTCAAACGCAATAAATTTTCGATTGCTTGCACTTTAATTGGTTGGGCATATTTTATTGCATGTATGATCTTTTCTTTTATGTTTTGGGCATATGATGAGAGAGCCCTTGCTGTATTGAACCCTCTATTGGGTTTTTCGCTTCTAGCTAAAAACAATTCATTTATTTTTTATCCGGTAATTACCATTCAGTTATTGCTTTTTTCTGGGGTTGTTGAAGCGACAAGAACTCGTAATATTGAAGCCATTGCAGTTAATGTGCCTTCATTAGACCGAACCTCAAGGGAAGCCTCTTTTTCAAAAATTAAAGAAATGATTTCGGATGACCATGGTATTGTGGTTGCGATTGATGTCGTATTTATACGACATGGAACCGCTAACTACTTTGTTGATTTTCCATTGGTAAACAGCAAAGGATATCCTATTCACTACAGGATTCATCTTGAAGGAATTGATTTGAGGGGAACGCATCCAGCACAATATATACTTTCAACCCAGAATAATGACCAATTGGCCAATCGATTGATCTATTGTGATAAATGGATTTATTTGTATAAAATATTTGAATGATCCTAATTTTAAAAGATGAAATTTAAAGAACAAATCATTTACATTTTCAATAATATCTTTCTTGTAGTTTTACTGGGCATTTTTGTCTGGCAATTATATACTACATTTATTAAATATGAAGAGAAATTTGAAAGCCCTATAAAGTTTACAAAGCAAAATTATGGGAATGATTACATTACACTATACGGAAAGCGCTTTGAAGAAATAAAAAAAATGTTTCCAAAACCGGCCCAGTTAAGTTATGTAGGGGAAGCGAATGAGGATTTTGGTTTTGCGACAACTCATTATGTGCTTACCCAATATTATTTAGCTCCGAATTTAATTTTTAAAAATAATGGTGTTCATGATACAATTATTTATAACCTTTACAACTCAAAGCAAATTGACCCAACAACTAATTTTCATTTGAATAATGGTTGGCGCGTGCTAAAAGATTTTAACAATGGTTTAATTATACTTGCTAAATGACACTTTTTTTTTCAATATTTATATCTTTTTTGCTTGGTCTCATATCCTGTATTATCATTTTCAAAAAAAATGAAGAAATCAACTTACACCTTCTTGTAAACCTATCTTTACCTTTAGGCATAGGAATCTCATCAGTTATTTTTATTTCATTAAATTTATTAGGATTCCACTTTCACTTAATTTCTTTGATTGAAATTGCTTTGATAATTTTTCTGATTTTTAAAATCAAAATCTTCAAAAAAATAATTCTGCAATTCAAGTGGTTTAAAGAAAATAAACTTGTTGTCCAAAACGAGACAAATCGTTTGGACAGAGTGCTTCAAGGTCCCATTTTACTTTTAATTACTGGAATTTATATTTATGCCTGGCTAATGGATGCAGGGATTTTCTATTTTGAAAGCATTAAAGAACCTCATGGTTTATGGGACGCATGGAATTATTGGAATTTAAAGGCGAAGTTTATAAGTCGTGCTCCATCTCAATGGTCGGATTTATTTCAGAAAGTAGTTTCAGATGATCTCCATTTGGATTATCCACTACTGCAAACAGGCTATATTGCTCAATGCTGGTTACTTATGAAAAACGAAAGCCTGATCGTGCCAATGGTTTTTGCTTTTATTATTACCTTTTGTACAATTGGCCTTTTATCTGCCTCGGTTAGTTTTTTTACAAATAAAACAAAAGGGCTTATTGCCGGCTTAATTCTTCTTGCTACTCCTTTTTATATGACAATGGGCTATTCACAATACGCTGACAACACAGCTGGTTTTTTCTATCTGGCAACAGTTGTTTTACTAACTTTTGCACGAAGAGGGGCATCAATAAAACCTAATTTTTTAATAGCGGCAGGATTTGCAGCAGGGTTATCCGCCTGGAGTAAAAATGAAGGCCTACTTTTTATTACCTGTTTATTTATTTCGCAATTAACACTGTTGTTTTTTAAAAATTATCGTGAACTACTTGTGGATCTAAAATATATACTCATAGGTATCTTGCCTGTTTTATTGTTAATTGCCTATTACAGGATTGCCATTGCACCTCCGAATGATATCGTAAATGCGCAAGGAGCACAAACATTGGTTAAACTCACTGATTATTCAAGGTACGTAACAGTATGCAACTGGTATGTCCAACAATTAAGTACTTTTGGACAATGGATACTAAACCCTTTGTGGTTATTTCTTATTGGATTTTTATATAAAGGCATCAGTCTTAAGGAAAACAAAAATAGCCTGATTTCTACTTTTATTTTGCTCTTATTAATGTTAATTGGTTTTTTCTTCATATATATTATTACTCCACTAGATTTAGTTTTTCATCTTTCTACTTCCATTCACAGATTGTTTTTTCAACTGTTCCCTACTTTTATTTTTATTTATTTTCTTGCAATTAAGGGTAAATGCACTTCAAAAAACTAGTTAGTAGTTTGGCTAACTATTATAATCTGACCTTTTATGGTAAAAAAATGACCGCAATTATTAAAACACATTTACAAATAAAAAACAACGAAAAACATTTTATGCATTAAATAAAACGTAACTCACAATCCAAAATTGATTTTATGTCCAAATTTAACCAGATGAAGATTCGTTCAAATACTTTATTTTATTACATTTGAATCTTAAAATTCAATTTATTTATGAGTGGATTTTTAACACATTCTGATTTTCTCTTTTTCATTTATTCATTAATTTAACTTTTATTAATGAAAAAAATATTAATAACCCAATCTAATTACATTCCTTGGAAAGGGTATTTCGACAACATAAATGCCGTTGATGAATTTGTAGTTTATGATGACATGCAATACACCAAACGGGATTGGAGGAATAGGAATTTGATTAAAACTCCTTTGGATCCACAATGGCTTACTATTCCAGTTGAGGTAAAAGGAAAGTATTTTCAAAAAATTAATGAAACAATTATAGCTGATCCTAACTGGGGAGACAAACACTGGAAAATATTACAATCCAACTATGCCAAAGCTCCATTTTTTAAACAATTCAAGGATGCCATTAAGCCAATCTATTACAATAAAAATTTATTGTATATTACCGAAATTAATGTTACATTTATAAAAGCAATAAATGAAATTTTAGATATTAATACAAAAATAATTGACTCGCGTCAATTTTGTTTAGTTGATGGAAAAACAGAAAGGTTGGTTGATATTTGCAAAAAAAGAAATGGCACAGACTATTATTCAGGACCGGCAGCAAAAGAATACATGGATGAATATTTATTCGAAAAGGAATCTATTAGCGTTCATTATTTTGATTATTCAAATTATCCGCCTTACCCCCAATTATTTGGCGAATTCACCCATTATGTTTCAATATTAGATTTAATATTCAATGTGGGAGATGATGCGAAAAATTACATGAAAAACTATTGAATGAGCGATAAAATATTAAATCAAATAAACAATTACTACACTGATAAAATTATTAGAAATGGAGCAACTCCTCAAGGAGTTGATTGGAATTCAATTGAATCTCAAGAGCTACGTTTTAAGATTCTTTCCGAGTTAATTACCGAAAAAGAAAACTTTTCAATATTGGATTATGGTTGTGGTTTTGGTTCGATGTACGATTATTATAAAGGAAAATATAATGGGTTTAAATATGTGGGGTTTGACATTTCTGATGAAATGATTTCTCAAGCAAAGAGCAGGAATAAAAATGATACTGGTGCAGAATGGTTTAGGGAACTACCTCAAGACATAAAAACAGATTATGTTATTGCCAGCGGAATTTTTAATGTCAAACTTGAAATCTCTCAAGAAGAATGGCTTAACTACATTTTGAAAACGTTAAATGAAATAAATCAAATTGCTACTCATGGTTTTTCATTTAATATTCTTACAAAATATTCTGATAAAGAATTTATGAAGGAATACCTGTATTATGCTGATCCACTATTTTTGTTTGATTATTGCAAAATTAAATTCTCCAAACAGGTAGCATTATTGCATGATTATCCTTTATATGAGTTTAGTATTATTGTTCGTAAAAGTTAATTTTAAAAAACTTCTTAGTAATTCAAATTGTAATAAAATAAAAGAATTAAAGATGCCAGGTAATGTTTTTATTTCAATAATCAGTCCTGTTTATAAAGCAGAAAATATTTTAGATGAGTTGGTAAAAACAATTACTAACGAAGTATCAAAAATCACGGATAATTTTGAAATAATTTTGGTTGAAGATCATAGTCCGGATAATTCCTGGGTAAAAATAGTTGCTAATTGCTCAACCTATCCTTTTGTAAAAGGAATAAAACTTAGCAGAAATTTCGGGCAACACAATGCTATAGCTGCCGGAATGCAATATGTTTTGGGAGATTATATCATTGTTATGGATTGCGACCTACAGGATAATCCCATTTATATTCCACAGTTAATAGCCAAAGCAAATGAAGGTTTTGATATTGTTTACAC
The DNA here is from genome assembly GCA_040388455.1 of Bacteroidota bacterium. Lineage (GTDB taxonomy): Bacteria > Bacteroidota > Bacteroidia > 2-12-FULL-35-15 > 2-12-FULL-35-15 > 2-12-FULL-35-15. The sequence continues at coordinate 11,625 of JAZKBX010000012.1, read as the reverse complement.
TGTGAAGAAAGAAAGAAAACATTCTATATTAAAGAATATAACAGCTTCTGTTTTCCATAAAGTATTTGCTTATTTAGTTGGAGGAGAACAAATCAAAACGGATGGAAGAATTGGCTCCTTCAGCCTCATTAACCGTAAAGTAGTTAATGCCTATAATTCTTTAAATGATGACTATCGACCTTATTTGGTTATGCTTAATTTGCTTGGATTCAATGCTTCTTATGTTAACATTGAACACGAAGAAAGATATTCCGGGACATCTTCATATACTTTTATAAAATTAGCGAGACATGCACTCAATGGTATTATTTCTCAAACAGATCGGCTGTTAAAACTAGCGATTTATTTGAGTATAATATACATGGTTTTGAGCTTTATATTTGGCTTATACATATTTATTCAATCAATTTTTCATGGTTTCCAATCAGGTTGGGCGAGTATTGCATTTTTAATAAGTTTTAATACAGGGGTTATTTTATTTTTTTTAGGAATTATAGGTCTTTATATAAGTCGGATTTTTCTTCAGGTTAAAAAAAGACCGCTTTTTATAATTGATAAAAAAATAAATTTATAGTTTTAATTTTGAGCCTCATAAATTGAATGGTAAACGAAAATGATATTTTAATAGAAAAAAACAGTCCTCTTTCAAAAAAAGAGAAGAGTCTGTTTTTATACTTCGGAACAAATGCAAAAATAAGACCTCCTTTCCGAATTTTAAATCCGCATAGGATATATATTGGTGACCAGGTGAGTATACGCGAAGAATCATACTTACATGCTTACCATGATTTGACTGGAAATTATAATTTTATCGAAAATAAATATAAAAAAGATTTTAAAATCACAGATTATATTTACGACTCACAAATACGTATAGAGCAGGAAGTGCAAATAGGAAGGAATTTGTTTATTTCCTGTACAAATAAAATACTAATTGATAAAAATGTTACCATTTCAGAAAGAGTGTTTATTGGCGATAACAATCATAGTTTCGATCACCCTTTGGTACCTATCATGCAGCAACCCAATAAAACTGGAAATCCTATTACCATCGGGCAGGGTTCATGGATAGGTTGTGGTGCTGCAATTTTGCATGGCACAACTCTAGGCAGAAACAATGTTGTTGGAGCAAATAGTATTGTTCAGGGAGAATTCGCTGATTATGCTGTTATAGGAAATGAAAAATCAAAATTATTATTTATAAAAAAAAAATAATTTTATGAAAGATATAAATGCTATACTCTCATCTATTTTGGAATTGAGTGAAAACAATCTCAAAGATGAGCTTAAAATGGAGGATATTGCCCTATGGGATTCGCTTCGGCATATGGAACTGATTGCGAATATAGAAAGCTCTTTGGGGTTTGAACTTTCTTTCGAAGAAATATCTGAAATGACTTCCATTGGCAAAATCCGTGAAATCGTTTCTAATAAGAACAAATAAAATGGAGATTTCTAAAGCTGTTGTATTATTGACTGGTGCTGCAAAGGGTTTAGGAAGAGCTCTTGCAGAGAACTTATTGTCCAAAGGTGCAATTGTAATTGCCCTTGACAAAGATTCCTCCAAATTAGATGAACTAAATCCTCATACTAACCTTACTAAATATTCAATTGACTTGTTGGATGAAACTGTTTTGAATGATACGCTACAAGCTATTTTTGTCAAATTTAAAATAAATGTATTGATTAATAACGCTGGTATTTTACACAATCAGCCTTTAGTGAGTTTTGGAAAAAACGGCTTTACTAAATTAAGTAACGAAGCGTGGGATTTAGTAATGAATATAAATTTGAAAGTTCCTTTTATGCTGAGTAGAGAGGTAGCTGAGCATATGATTAAAAACAGGACTAAAGGGGTTATCATTAATATATCATCTATATCTGCCCAGGGGAATATTGGGCAATGCGCATATTCTGCTTCAAAAGCGGCCATCGAATCCTTTACCAAAGCAATTGCCAAAGAACTTGGGATATTCGGAATACGGGCAGCCTGCGTTGCACCTGGTTATATGAATACTGACTCAACTCATGAAATTATGAACGGGGATTATCTGAATGTGATAATAAAATCCGTGCCATTAAGAAGATTAGGTAAAGTAGAGGAATTAGCGGAAGGTGTTCGGTTTATTATTGAGAATGATTTTTTCACTGGAAAAATATTAGCTATTGATGGAGGTTTAACTATTTAAGGCAAATGCTTGATAACTATATTTATAATTTAGGGGTGATGTTTGAAGGTATTGCTTCACAATATGCAACTAAAGTGGCTATTTCCTTTCCTGGCGGTGATGAAATAACTTTTGCTCAACTTAATCATGATGCTAACGCTATTGCTTCCCTCTTAAAAACAAAGGGAATAAAAAAGAACGATGTGTGCGCAATAGCGGGTGTAAAAAAACGTAACACTTATTCCGCATTTATTGCATGTGTAAAACTTGGAATAACCTACACTTTCTTTGATCCGGAAAGTCCAGTAGATCGATTAAGTAAAATCCTAACACAATGCAGCCCAAAAATCATACTGGGTTATATGAAAGAGATTGAAGCTTTTGACAGTCTTAATTATTTTCCAACCATAGACTTAGGTGAATCGGAAATTACATTAAAAATTGCCGAAGAGGTTTCTGTGAATCAATCAGACGAAGAAGTTGAGGGTTCCTGTCCTGCTTATATCATGTTTACTTCTGGTTCTACAGGTTTCCCAAAAGGGGCGGTGATGACGCATGCTAACCTTATTAATTTTATCCAATGGGGTAAACAAACTTTTTCAATCACCACAAAAGATATTCACACTAATGTGAACCCCTTATATTTTGACAATTCAGTTTTTGATTTGTATTGTTCGTTATTTAACGGAGCGACATTAGTTCCTGTTTCAAAATTAGAAAGTATTAATCCACGCACTTTACTTCAGATTTTAAAAAATAACCAATGTACAACCTGGTTTTCTGTTCCATCTCTTTTAATTTATCTGCAAACAACCAAAGCAATAATTCCTGAACAGTGGAGTACAGTAAAAAAAATAATTTTTGGTGGTGAAGGATATCCAAAAGCAAAATTGATTAATTTATATAATTCCTTAAAGCATAACACAACCCTATATAATGTTTATGGCCCTACTGAATGCACTTGTATTTGCTCAAGTTATGAGGTAGGTGAAAATGATTTTATAGATTTAAACGGTTTTTTACCGCTTGGTAAAATGGCTGAAAACTTCACTTACTATATTGTTGATGAGCGTATGAAACAAAGTGATGAAAAAGGGAATCTTATCTTGGGTGGACCTAATGTAGGATTAGGATATTTCAATGATCCGATTAGAACTTCTGAAAGATTTATTCAAAACCCTTTTCATCACAATTATAAAGATATATGTTATATCACCGGAGATTTGGTTAGCTTTAACAAAGCGGGTAATAAAATATATATTCACGGGAGAACTGACAACCAGATTAAACACATGGGGTATAGAATTGAATTGGAAGAAATTGAAAACGCTATTTGTCAATTACATTATATTAATGAAGCGGCTGCATTTATGATAGGCGATTCCAACAACAATAAAATATTTGCTGTATACGAAAGTAGCACCGAAATTGATTTCAAGACAATGAAAGATGATTTGAAAAAATATTTGCCCGGCTATATGATTCCTTCTGAGATTCATAAAATTGAGCGGATACCAAAAAATGCAAATGGCAAAACCGACCGGCTATCACTTCAAAAAACATATCAAAACTAATGGCAAAAGTTATCATTTTTGGAACCGGTAAAGGGGCAATCATTGCTCTTAAATATTTAAAATACGACACTCAGCATGAAGTGGTCGCTTTCACTATGCATGAGCTATATATTACTGAGCCTGTATTTGGAGGTCTGCCTGTTGTATCTTATGAAACGTTACAAGAGAAATATCCAACAACCGAATTCAATTTATTTGCTCCATTAGGTTACGATAACATGAATAAATTCAGAGCTCAGATATTTAACGAAGGGAAAGCTAAAGGATATAAATTCATCACTTACGTTCATTCAAGCAACAAAACAATTGAGCCCTTGCAAATAGGAGAAAATTGTTTCGTTCTTGAAAATCAATCTATTAATCTTGATGTAAAAATCGGCAACAATGTAGTCATATGGTCTGGCAATCAAATAGGCGACAGGTCGATAATTGAAGACCATGTTTGGATTTCTTCAAATGTTTGTATATCCGGTGATGTGCAGGTTAAATCCTACAGTGTGTTAGCTGTGCATTGCACAATTTCAAATCAGGTGATTATAAAAGAGGAAAATTTTATTGGTGCCAATGCTCTCATTTCCAAAAGTACTCAACCAAAAGAAGTTTATATAGTCCCCTCAACACCTAAGGCCCCGATGAGCAGTGACCGTTTTATTAAAATGATTAAACGAGTATAAATATGCAGTGGAAAAAACTTGGTATAATTTTTACACCGGACCGCAATTTAAGTTGGCAGCAATCCCATGTCCAAAATCCATTTCCAGTGCAACTGGATGAGCATATTTTTCGTATATTTTTCGCTTCACGTGATAAAGATAATATTTCCAGATCGGGGTATTTTGATTTGGATATGCAAAACATTTATGCTCCGAAAAAGTATTGCACAACTCCTGTTTTGGACATTGGAGAACTAGGTGCATTTGACGATTGTGGAGCCATGCCACATTGTATTATTCAAAAAGAGGATGAATTTATTTTATACTATACAGGATGGACGAAGGCTGTAGAGGTTCCATTTCTGTTTTTTATTGGTGCAGCAAAAAGTAAATCATTGAGTGGTCCATTTGTTCGAGTTTCCAGAGCACCTATTATAGGAAGGAATTTTTTTGATCCCTATTTAACCTGCGCCCCTTATGTTTTAAAAATAGAAGATAAGTATATAATGTATTATATCTCTGGTTTAAAATGGGAGAAAAATGATCAAAATGTAAAACACTATTACACAATAAAAGCGGCAGAGTCTTCTGATGCTTTGAATTGGATTACAAATGATAAAATTATAATTGAATTAGAAAAAGAAGAGTATGCTTTAGCTCGACCTGTATTATTTTTTGATAAAGGGAAATATGAATTATGGTTTTCATATAGAGGGGGAGCAAATACTTACCGGATTGGTTTAGCCATATCAGATGATTTGAAAAAATGGAAACGCGAAGATGTTGATTTGCCTCTTTCAGATGAAGGTTGGGATAGTGAGATGGTATGCTATGCACATCCCTTTTTTTATAAGGAGAAAAAATATTTATTATATAATGGCAATGATTATGGAGCTTCAGGTTCAGGATTAGCTATGCTTTCAAAGTAAAATAGATTTCAGCTTGGCTATTTTAGAAAAGAAATGTTATTGGATGGATGAATTTATTCAGAATAAAATAACAACAAAAATTTATTATATTAGCTGTTTAGCCATATTAAAAATATAATGATTAACCAGTTTATTTGCATCAATTTTAAAAGGACGGCTTAATGATAAATATTAAGAAATATTCAGATGACCTCGTTGAAAAAGATGGTATATTTTTTGCAAAAAAAGAAACTGAAATATCTTATCCCAAAAGCGGAAATGAAACCTGTTTTCAAATTGAAGAGAACAGTTTTTGGTTTTATCATAGGAATAATTGTATTAAAGAAGCCGTAAAAAAATATTGCCCCAATAATCTTTTTTTTGATATTGGTGGTGGTAATGGATTTGTTGCTAGAGGACTTGAAGACAATGGCATTCCAACGGTACTTATTGAACCAGGGCTCCAAGGCTGTTTAAATGCAAAAAAAAGGAATTTAAAAAACATAGTTTGTTCAACTCTTGAAAATGCTTCTTTTAAGAAAAACACTATTCCTTCAATTGGCCTATTTGATGTTGTTGAACATATAGAGAATGATGTTGATTTTTTGACATCTATTCACACTTTTTTAAAAGAAAATGGCTTTGTTTTTATTGCTGTTCCTGCATTTAACGCTTTATGGTCAAATGAAGATGATGATGCAGGGCATTTTAGGAGATATACTTTAAAAGAATTAGATGATAAACTAAAGACTATTGGATTTGTAGTTGAGTATTCAACTTATATATTCTCTGTTTTGCCGGCAGCGATATTTTTATTTCGAACTTTACCCAGTAAACTTGGATTTAATAAACACTCAAATAGCCTCGACAAAAATATAATTGAACATAAAAGAAAAAAAGGGATTTTTGACAAAGTTTTGAACTGGATTTGGGAATTCGAAATAAATAAAATCAGAAAGGGCTCAAAAATACTCATTGGAGGAAGCTGTTTTGTGGTAGCAAGAAAAAATACAGGCTAAAACAGTCTCTAATTCACTTGGAGTTGACCCTAGTTGTTTCTAGTTTTATAAATTAAATAAAGAGTAGTGGTAAATTGAACAATTCACATTTGCAAAGCTCCCCCACTACATAAAGCCAAGTTAAGTTATGCAAATTGGATTTAATAAACCATATTTATCAGGTAAAGAATTCGAGTATATTCATCAAGCTGTCTTATCAGGAAAAATTTCAGGCGATGGTATGTTTACAAAAAAATGTCATGATTTTTTCGAAAAGAAATACGGCTTTAAAAAATGTCTTTTAACTACCTCATGCACAGATGCACTTGAAATGGCGGCAATCCTCCTTGATATAAAAGATGGAGATGAGATTATTGCACCTTCCTATACATTTGTTTCAACAGTAAATGCATTTGTATTAAGAGGCGCAAAAATTGTATTCGTTGATAGCGGTATGGAAAATCCAAATATGGATGTGGACGCCATTGAAGCTTTGATTACTCCAAAAACAAAAGTGATAGTTCCCGTGCATTATGCAGGCATTGCATGTGATATGGATAAAATAATGGACCTTGCATGTAAATATAATCTATTTGTTGTTGAGGATGCCGCTCAAGCTATTGATTCTTTTTATAAAGAAAAGCCATTGGGAAGCATAGGTCATTTGGCTGCATTTTCTTTTCATGAAACAAAAAATATTATTTCCGGTGAAGGTGGAATGCTGGTAATTAACGATGAACGATTTATTAAACGTGCAGAAATTGTGAGAGAAAAAGGAACAAACCGTTCCGCATTTTTTAGAGGGGAAATAGACAAATATGGCTGGGTAGATATTGGCTCTTCGTTTCTCCCATCTGATATTATTGCAGCTTTTCTATACGCACAATTAGAACAATTGAGCCAAATTCAAATGAGAAGGAAAGAGATATGGCAAACATATTACGAGGAATTAAGACCTCTACAAGAAAAAGGATTAATAAAACTTCCAAAAATTCCGGATTATGCTGCAAACAATGCACACATGTTTTATGTTATCTGCAAAAATTCAGAAGAGAGAAGTAATCTCATATCCTATCTTAAAGATAATGATATTATGGCCATATTTCATTATCTAAGTCTTCACAAAAGTAAGTTCTACAAAAACAAACACGATGGCAGAGAGCTACCCAACAGTGATTATTATACCGATTGTTTGGTGAGACTACCGATGTATTTTGAACTTACAAATACAACAGTCCATTTTATTACAAACCATATAATAAAATATTACGAAAAACGATCTTGTTAATCAAACATTGCTTACAATTATTATTAATAAAAAACACAAATATTCCAAATAAAACTTAGGTATATAACATGATAGCTGAAATCTAAAAATTTCCTTTTCTACCATTATTTTTTTAAAACCAGATTATGACCAAACTAAAAACATTTCTTAATAATCAGTGGTTTTTCCCCATTTTAATACTTTATTATGGAATATTTTACATTTTATTCGGTGAATCCTATCCTTTTAATGGTGGACTTAGTTTTGATGGTACAGTGTTTTCAAGTTTTATTCCAGACTTTACCAAAAGTTTTTACTTCGATTCTTTCTATGTGACTCGAATTTTGCCAGCGCTACTTGTAAGTGTTTTCTTTAAGCTATTTTCAATAAACTCAACACAAGAACATATTTTAGTTGCATTTCAAATTTTAAATTTAATAAGTATAATACTCTCGTGCTATTTTTTAAAACAAATACTGCTATTATTTAAAATATCAATAAAAATTCAACTGCTATCCTTTACATTATTTTTATTCAATTTCGGAGTAGTTAAATCCCCTTTTTATTTGCCGGTAATGACAGATACGTTTGCATTAATGGTTAGCACTGCTTTATTATATTTTTATTTTAAAAACAATATTGCCGGCATTGTTTTCTTTACTTTTCTGGCGGCATTTACATGGCCCATGTCCTATTATCAAGGATTGTTATTAATTGCTTTTCCATTCTGCTTTTTGCCCTTTAAATCTCCTCTTAGGTGGCAAAAAATAAGTATTTATATAGGCTCGGTTTTATTCGCTTTGGCACTTATCATAATTATTATATTCATTGAAAAATTTGATAACAACCCAGGGTATTTTATTATGATGATTGATCGAAACTTACTTCCTTTGAGTATACTTGGAATAGTATTGTTATACTTCTTTTTTGCACAGTTATTTCTTAACAGAACACTTTTTGATATGTCCTTATTCCTAAAAAAAATTAGCTACAAAAGGATACTCATTTCTTTTGGTGTTTTTGCAACAGTTTTATTGATCATACATTTTCTGAGCCCTAAACCAATTTCAAACGCTTCTATTCCACAAATCCTCCGTGACCCAACAATACAGGGATTGATAAAACCTCTTATTTCTATTGTTGCACATACTGGTTATTTTGGTATTATTGTTTGTCTTTTACTCTTATTTTGGAACAGTTTTAGCAAAACTGTATCTCAGATGGGATGGGGGATCCTAGCTGCTCTGGGTTTAAATTTATTTTTATTTGGTATTGCTCCTGAATCAAGACATCTGATAAATTTAATGCCTTGGCTTATAGTTTTTTTAGCCATTACTTTTAACAAATATTGGTTTTCAAATAGTTTTTATATCGTAGTTGGATTGTTGAGTTTTGTGGCCTCCAAAATATGGCTTTTACTAAATGTTTATGATAGCTTTCCATCGACTGGCATGGATAAAAATGGTAGTTTAGGGCTTCCTGAGCAATTATTTTGGATGAATATTGGACAATACATGAGCGAACAAATGTATTATATACAAGGTGCAATGATGCTTTTCTTTACAGGAATTTTGTTTTTATTGCTTTATAAAGTTGAACTGAACAAATTTGATAAAGTAAAACTGATACGTAGATACCAAATTTTAAAGTAGTTATTTCAGTGAAATGATTTAGATAATTTAAGACCAGTAATGTAATCCAACTATTTCTTAATAACATTTTTTTTTAATGTAGTTATGACCCAACTAAAAACCCTTCTGAATAATAAATGGTTTTTCCCTAGTTTAATGCTTTACTATGGAATATTTTATATTTTATTTGGTGAAACATATCCTTTCAATGGCGGTCTAAGTACAGATGGATTTGTTTTCGCAAGTTTTATACCTGACTTCACAAAGAGTCAATTTTTCGACACCTATTATGCGCACAGGATTTTGCCATCTCTGCTGGTTGGTGTTTTTTTAAAACTACTAGCAATAAGCTCAACGGAGCAAAACATTTACACTGCATTTCAAATTTTAAATTTAATTAGTATTGTAGTATCATGCTATTTTTTAAAACAACTACTCATTTGGTTTAAAATATCTTTAAAAAATCAAGTGCTTGCCTTCATATTGCTTATATTTAATTTCGGACTTATTAAATATCCGTTTTATTTGCCTGTAATGACGGATACATTTGCTTTAATGCTTAGTATAGCTATGTTATATTTTTACGTTAAAAACAATATTAAAGCGATTATTATTTGTGCATTTTTGTTGGCGTTCACTTGGCCAATGGGTTACTATCAAGGTTTGATATTAATTGCTTTTCCGATATGCATATTACCCTTCACCCCTGCTCTCAAATGGCAAAAAACACTTATTTATGGAATTTCTATACTTTACATTTTCATCCTAAGCATTTATTTAATATTTATTGAAAAAAGAGACATGACAGTTGATTTTGTAATGAAAATCGATCGTAGTTTATTACCTTTCAGTTTATTGGGAATAATTTTCCTGTACTTCTTTTTTGCAAAAATATTTCTTAATAAAACACTGCTCGATATACCCTTATTTTTAAAAAAAATAAATTACAAACGATTACTAATGTCTTTTTCTTTGTTTATTTTAGTTTATATAATTATTAAAACATTACACCCTAATCCTAATCCAAGATATACTACAGAACAAACTCTTATTGATCCAATTGTATATTCCTTGATAAGACCGATTATTTCTATCGTAGCTGATACCAGTTATTTCGGCATAGTTGTTTGCCTTTTACTAATATTCTGGAGTAGTTTTTGTAAAATTGTATCACAAATGGGGTGGGGATTAGTCGCTGCGTTAGGTCTAAATTTATTTTTATTTGGTATTACACCTCAAAGCAGGCACTTAATAAATATCTTACCTTGGGTAATTATTTTTTTAGTTAAAGCTATTAACAAGTACTCATTTTCAACCAGTTTTTATATGGTCACTGGATTATTGAGTTTTGCTGCCTCAAAAATATGGCTTTTGTTAAATATATACGAAGGCAATGCCACAGCAAACATTGATAAAAATGGAAGCATGAGTTTTCCGGATCAAATATTGTGGATGAATATCGGACCATGGATGAGCGAAAAAATGTACTACGTTCAAGGTGGAGTAATGATCCTTTTTACAGGAATACTATTTTTTATGCTATACAAAGTTGAAGTGGATAAGTTTAATAAATTACATCTTATCCGCAAATTTAAAGTTTTAAAGTAGTTTTCGGTTTTCTCAGAAAACTGATCAAATTATGAATAAACCTTGTATATTCGAACAAAACAAATTGCTTTTTTCTATTTTGCTTTAATATAGTATTGTGCACCAACAGGGCACCATTTTAGAAATTTTTCTAAACTGCTCAAAAATGAAAAGAATTTCGGAAAAAATAAAATATATCTTCTTATTATCGTGTTATAACCCGAATCAGCGCACATCTTAATAAATAAAGCAGAATTAATCATTTTACATCCCACATCAAACTCACAAGTTTCAAAAACTTTTCTCGTCAATGGATTTTTAGGATTATGCTCAAATACATATAGATGGCCCTCTGGAGAAAGAAATGACCTTAAATATTTTAAAGTTGTAAGATGAAGATCTTCTGGGATATGGTGAAATACATTGGCAACGAATATGATATCAAATGTTGGTTTCAATTGAAGATCTTCCACATTGTCAAACTTGATAAAATTAATATTTTTAAATTGTTTATTTTTCTCTTTTGCCGAATCTATTGACTTTTCAGAAACATCAACAGAGCAAATGGTACAATTAGTGAAATATTTATTAATAAATATCTCGCTTTTGCCAATCCCACAGCCAAAATTCAAAATTTGCACTTTTTTATCAAATTTTTTATTTGAAATATAATCGTCAAAGATTGTTTTTATTTTATGTTCGTCAAAATAAGTCGGTTCAAATCCGGATGCTGTAATACTTTTTTTCAGTAAATTATCATAATCATCAGCAAAATGATCAAACTCTGCTTTAGGTGGTATTGGGTTCATTTCCATATTTATTTTTAACAGATATTGAAA
>JAZKBX010000011.1:373-14434 GCA_040388455.1 Bacteroidota bacterium | reverse complement strand
GTTCGAGCTTTACAGCGGATATGGCGGTTCAAAATTTTGTAGGAGATAGTTTTCGCGGGGCAACCTGGATATCATTGCACAATGGTGGCGGTGTTGGTTGGGGAGAAGTGATCAATGGTGGTTTTGGTTTGGTTTTGGATGGAACTGATGACAGCGATAGACGATTAAAGTCAATGTTATTCTGGGATGTGAACAACGGAATAGCCCGTAGAAGCTGGGCTCGAAACAATGGAGCGATTTTTGCAATTAAGCGTGAAATGGAACGCAAACCAAACTTAAAAGTAACCTTACCAAATTTAGTTGATGACGATTTATTGAATGATTTATTTTAAAAGGAATCAAATTTAATGCTGATCAAAAAAAACTAACAACATGAAAAAAATAATTCAACTTTCCATTGCAACAGCCCTATTCGGAGCCTTATTTATAACCTCTTGTAACCCTGCAGATGATCCAACAGTTACACCTGCCAATACCGATCCGCGTGAAAAATTTCATGGAAACTGGTCTGTTTCGGAAAATAGCAAGGATTATGGGACTTCCACGTACAATTGTACCATCACCGATTCATCACAGGCATCGTATATTTTCATTGCCTATTTGTATGGCTTTAATAAGAAAGCCTATTCGATAGTAAGTGGAAGTACTCTCTCAATTCCAACACAAATTATTCAGGGGAATTCTCTTTCAGGAAATGGAGTACTTTCAAATGCGAATCAGATCAATTTAACCTATTACGTTCAAACTACCGGAACGCATTATGATACAATTACAGCTGTTTTAACTAAATAAGATTACGAATAAATTGTTACGAATAACGAATAAAAAAACGAATTTACGAAACTGTGTTTGCTGTTTTTTTACCCACAATTTCGTAAATTCGTAACCATTCGTTTATCCGTAACCACTCGTTTATTCGTAACCACTTTACTCCACGTACGTAGGTGTATTACACGTTTCTTTTCTACCACCAAATTCATATTTCAAACCAACACGAAGTTCAATGTTTTTATTTCTAACGCTTAATCCTGTTCGTTTATACGCAGGCATTATTATATCCGGATTATAAAAAGCTTCAGTGAAAAATTTAATATTACTATAACTTACAAATTCAACACCAAGGCCACCTGCAGCACTTACATGTAGCGGAAGAAATTTCCCGGTAATTACCGGAGAAGTAGTTCCCTGAGTTAAATTATATTCCAGTCGCGGACCTACTAAAATATATGGAATGATACGATCCATCTCATAACGTAATTTCAAATAGTTATTCCAACAAATGTAATTTAGTTTGTTGGCGTAATTACCTTCTGGCTGCTTATCAAGAGAGCCCTTTTGGTTAAATTGAATTTCACTTACCCACCGTGCATAATCTCCACTGAAAAACTCCAAAAACACACTTCCATTCCCTCCAAAAACATATTTCTTTTTTGAAATTGAAAGCGGGTCATAAAAATAAAATTTCTGATTCCCGGCAGAAACACCTGCAGTAATGCCAACACTATTAAGGAATTGCGCCTTGCTTTGCAAAACAAATACGAACATTAAAAAAAACAGGATTCCTTTTTTCATAATTTTTTTTATTAAAACACGCAAAGAAATTTATTAATCCTTCTCGACTCTTTCATCCGATAATGCTGCGTTAGGGATTGCAACGTAAATCCTTTTCTGTTTAGAAAAGATTGAAGTGAAAAGCCCGCCCCTTTCTTTTTAGAAAGGGAACGCCCAAATAAAATATCTTCCAAGGGAAATGGTCAAATTAAAAACCTCAATACTCAATTTCTAGAAAAGCACCAAAATTTCAATAATTAACGGATAATGTTTAAAAAAATTATGCACTCGCTGCTTCCATTGCTGGGTTTATTTTTTTAACCAAACCTTGTAATACTTTCCCCGGTCCAAGTTCCGTAAATGAAGTAGCACCATCAGCGATCATTTGCTGAATAGTTTGTGTCCATCTAACAGGAGCGGTAAGCTGCGCGATCAAATTTTTCTGAATTTCGGCAGGATCAGAAACTGCGTTTGCTGTAACGTTTTGATATATCGGACAAATAGGCTGACTGAAATGAGTCGCGTTAATTGCGGCTTCCAATTCGATGCGTGCCGGCTCCATCAATGGAGAATGAAAAGCACCACCAACAGGTAATACCAACGCACGTTTTGCACCTGCTGCTTTTAATTTTTCACAAGCGATATTTATTCCGGTAATAGTACCTGAAATAACTAATTGTCCCGGACTATTATAATTTGCAGGAACCACAACTTCACCGCTTTCAGTAATTTCGGCACAGATCGCTTCAATTACTTTATCATCCAAATTTAAAATAGCCGCCATTGTAGAAGGATTCAATTCACATGCTTTTTGCATCGCCATTGCGCGTTTTGATACCAATACCAGGGCATCTTCAAATGATAATGTTTTATTTACCACTAAAGCTGAAAACTCACCCAAACTATGACCTGCTACCATATCAGGCTTTAAACTTTCGCCTAAAGTTTTTGCTAAAATCACTGAATGTAAAAATATAGCAGGCTGGGTAACTTTTGTTTGTTTTAACTCCTCGTCAGTTCCGTTGAACATGATGTCAGTGATCCTGAAACCAAGGATATCATTTGCCTTTTCAAATAATTCTTTCGCCAATGCAGATGTTTCGTACAACTCTTTACCCATCCCAACAAACTGGGAACCTTGTCCCGGAAATATATATGCTTTCATTTTAAAATAGTTTATAATTAATAAGTTCAATATTAGTAAAAATAAAAAGAGTCCCGATAGCTACCGGGACTCTTTTATTCACAATAAAATGTGTGATTATTTTTTATCGCCAAATAAGCGAAGTAACATTAAAAACAGATTAATGAAATCCATGTATAGATTTAATGCACCCATAATAACTAATTTACCAGCAGCAGCAGTTCCTAACTCAACACCTGCACCGATATTTTTTAATTTCTGAACATCATAAGCTGTAAGCCCTGTAAATACAAGCACCCCAACAAAACTGATGATGTAATCCATTGTACCGCTATGCATAAACATGTTGATTAAGCTTGCAATAACAATCCCTACTAGGCCCATCATCATTATAGAACCGAACTTGGTAAGATCAGTTTTAGTTGTGTATCCAACTACCGACATTACACCAAACATTGCAGAAGCTGCAATGAATGTGGAGAAAATTGAACTGGCTGTATAGGCAAGGAAAATAAAACTTAAACTCATTCCCATTACCGCTGAAAACAATATGAACAAGAAAAGTAATATAGGATAAGAGATACGGTTCATTCCAAATGTCATTATAAGTATAAATGCAAATGGAGAAAACATAACAACATATCCCAAAATTGTTAAACCACCTACTTCAGGATTGATCAGCATTGATATTAATTCCATGCTATTACCAAAATAATAAGCTACAACAGATGTAATAGCCAAGGCTGCAAACATCCAGGAGAAAACACTCGACATAAAGGTCTTTGATAATGCACTGGTTTCTTCCTTTGATTGAACGTAATTAAAATTATTAGTTTCCATAGTTTTTTTTGATTTGTATAATAAGGCACAAAGATAATACCATTAAGTAGTTTATGCAAAAATGTCAGTTTTTTTTAGATTTTTTAACAAAACATTAAGAAATCAATGCAATTTCGATCCTATCAAACTAATAAACTCGGTGCGGGTAGTATCTTTTAAAAATTCTCCGGTAAATGCTGAAGTTGTGGTTACCGAATTTTGTTTTTGAATCCCGCGCATTTGCATACACAAATGAGAACATTCAATTACTACAGCTACACCGAGAGGTTTTAAGGTATCTTCCAAACAATCGCGAATTTCGGTTGTTAAGCGTTCCTGAACCTGCAATCTCCGGGCAAATGCATCTACAACCCGAGGGATTTTGCTTAATCCTACAATATAACCATCCGGAATATAGGCAACATGCGCCTTACCGAAAAATGGCAGCAAATGATGCTCACACATTGAATAAACTTCAATATCTTTTACAATTACCATTTGTTTGTAATCCTCCTTGAACATAGCCGATCTTAATATCTCTACCGGATTTAGATCATAACCATGCGTTAGAAACTGCATTGCTTTCGCAACACGTTCAGGTGTTTTTAAAAGCCCTTCACGATCAGGGTTTTCACCCATCTCGCTCAAAATCGTTTTATATTTTGATGCAATGTGGTCAATTGATTTCAGGTTATACCTGTCAATTTTTTTATACCCTTCTACATCATCAAATTCATCGTGAGACATCTTAAAAAATTTTGATTTATTGATTTATCATACGGAATCATGAAAAAAAACTTTTATATAGTGGACAAGCACCGGATTGAAAAATTGCCTACTGCATAATTGCCTAATTGTGTTTACTGCTCTCCAAAATACTCCACGTAATTATTTTCGGTTTCGCACAGCTTAATACAGTGTAATTGGCAATCCAAAGCATTTACATGTGGCGTTAATATTTTCCAAATCGCAATGGCAACATTTTCGGTGGAAGGCATTAGGTCTTTTAGAAAATCCACGTCCATGTTCAAATTTTTGTGATCTAATTTATCCGTTACATAGGTTCTGATAATAACGCTTAGCTCCTTTAAGTTAACCGAAAAGCCAGTATCCTGATTTACTTTCCCCTTAACGGTAACGTATAAATTATAGTTGTGTCCATGCCAATTCGGATTGGCGCATTTGCCGAATACTTCGGCATTTTGCTCTTCGCTCCACTTAGGATTATATAACTTGTGGGCAGCATTAAAATGCTCTCTTCTTGTAATGTGAATCATTTTGCAAATATACTACGAATTACTTTATGAAGTTTCGTGTAAAATCTTAATAAACAATGAATTTATTTTATAAATTTAAATTCCTTGGGCGTTCCCCTTTTTGCTTGACATCCTCCACTCTCCTCCAAACGGAGAGCGGAAGATATCAATCAATAAGGGGCGGGCTTTCCGCTTCAATCTTTTCTAAACAGAAAAGGATTTACGCTGCAATCCCTAACGCAACATTATCAATTAAATTAGAAATTCTCCTTAAAACAAAAACTAACCTTTATTGAAGAATCAAGGATAAAATGATTTGTATATTTGCACTACTATTAATTCAAAAAAACAAATGAAAATCCTAATTGTAGCGGCTACAAGGTTTGAAGTTCAGCCATTATTAATTCAAATGGAATCGGTTCGGAATTTTGGCAGCACTTTAATCAGTTGCAACTATAAAAAATTAGAAATTAATTTTTTAATTACCGGAGTTGGGATGGTGGCCACCGCTTATCATTTAGGAAAAAATTTAAGTAATGGATACGATTTGGCTTTAAATATTGGCATTTGCGGTAGTTTTAATCGCAATCTTGCAATTGGCTCTGTTGTTAATGTTTATGAAGATTGTTTTTCAGAATTAGGTGCCGAAGATGGAGATTCATTTTTGAGTTTAGAAGAATTGGAATTAGCCGGTGTTTCAAAACTCTCAAATATCAATTTTCAGATCTCAAATTCAATTATTGAAATGTTACCAAAAGTAAATGGAATTACTGTAAATACGGTTCATGGAAATGAAAATAGTATTAAAAAAGCAGTGCAAAAATTTCATCCTATTGTTGAAAGTATGGAAGGTGGGGCATTCATGTTTGCTTGTGAAAATGAAGAGTTACAGCACACCCAAATACGTGCAGTATCTAATTATGTTGAACACAGGAATAAAGAAATCTGGAATATCCCTTTAGCAATTGAAAATCTGAATGTGAAAATTTTAGAAATATTGGATAGTTACGTATAACAAATTGATGCAAATATACGCGCGTCATCCCGAGCGGAGTCGAGGGATCTTTTTATTAACAATTAAAATGAAACTTGCGTAAATTGACTAACAAGATTCCTCCACTTTGGTCGAAATGACTCTATTTTCTGATTTAATATAAAGCGATAAATGACACTTACAAAAAAATGAATTCCGCCAAACCATCCAAAATCACTCTAGGTTTCAGCCCTTGCCCCAACGATTGTTTTATTTTTGATGCACTTATTCATAATAAAATTGATACAGAAGGTTTGCAATTTGAAGTAATAATGCAAGATGTGGAAGCCTTAAATCAAAAGGCCTTTAGAGCTGAATTAGATATTACTAAATTGAGTTTTCATTCATATCTCTACTTAACCAAATCCTATCAATTACTAAATGCAGGAAGCGCATTAGGCAATAATTGCGGGCCAATTTTAGTTGAAAGTTCAAAGTTGAAAATTGAAAATCTGAACACTGCCAAAATTGCAATTCCGGGAAAATACACAACAGCCAACTTTCTTTTATCCCTGGCGTTTCCGGATGCAAAAAACAAAACAGAAATGCTTTTTTCTGATATTGAAGATGCAGTATTAAGCGGAAAGGTGGATGCAGGCTTGATCATTCATGAAAACCGTTTTACATACGAACAAAAAGGACTAAAAAAAATAATCGACCTTGGTGAATATTGGGAAACCTTAACAAAAGGACCAATTCCATTGGGTGGAATCGTTATCAAACGTAATTTATCCCATGATTTGAAACATAAGGTAAATCGGGTATTACGCAAAAGTGTGGAGTATGCATTTGCAAACCCTAAATCAAGCCTTAACTTTGTGAAAGAACATGCACAGGAGATGGACGAAGAAGTAATGTATAAACACATTGAGCTATATGTAAACAATTATTCTGTAGATCTGGGAATAGAAGGTAAAAGTGCAGTACAATTATTATTCGACAAAGCCCATGAATTGGGGATAATCGATAAAATTGAAGAAGAAATATTTAGCCCCTCCTAACCTCCCCGAAGGGGAGGTATTATGAGCTATATATATATATAAACAACGAAAATAAAAATTAACAATTAACACAAAGCCTCCCCTTTGGGGAGGTTTGGAGGGGCTTTATGATAATAGTAACAGGCGCAGCAGGATTTATTGGAAGCTGTTTGGTAAGCAAATTAAATGAGGAAGGTTTTATAGATCTGATTCTTGTCGATGATTTTTCAAATTCAGAAAAAATGAAAAATCTGGAGGGTAAAAAGTATTCTCAAAAAATCCATCGTGATGATTTTATTCAATGGTTGCGGGAGAATCAGCGACTTGTTCAATTTGTTTTCCATCTGGGCGCACGCACTGATACAACCGAATTCAATAAAGAAATATTTGATAAACTCAATTTGAATTATTCAAAAGACCTTTGGAAAGTATGCGTTGAATTTGGTTTACCATTGGTTTACGCTTCTTCAGCTGCAACCTATGGCATGGGTGAATTTGGCTATGATGACAATGAAGCATCTATCGAAAAACTAAAACCATTAAACCCTTACGGTGATTCTAAAAATGATTTTGATAAATGGGCATTACAACAGGAGAAGAAACCTTATTTCTGGGTTGGTTTAAAATTCTTTAATGTGTATGGACCAAATGAATATCACAAAGGCCGAATGGCATCGGTAATACTTCATGCATTTAATCAAATACAGGAAAAAGGATCGGTTAAACTGTTTCGTTCACATAACCCGAATTATAAAGACGGTGAGCAGTTGCGGGACTTCGTATATGTAAAAGATGTAGTGGAGGTTTGTTATTTTTTATTACATCATCGCAAAAATTCAGGTATTTATAATTTAGGATCCGGCAAGGCACGTACATTCTTAGATCTTGTTAAAAACACTTTTTCAGCACTGAATAAAGCACCCAATATTGAATTCATAGATACACCAATTGATATCCGTGATAAGTATCAGTATTTTACCGAAGCAAATATGAATAAATTAAAATCGATCGGTTATTCTAAACCGTTTTATACTCTGGAAGAAGGTGTAAAAGACTATGTTCAGAATTATTTGGTTGGGAAGAAGTATTCTTGATGATTATACTATCAGGGATGTTAAATAAATAAATTAAAAACAACCTTCTCATTCTATCTTTTACATGATAGCAAAAGACAATTTAAATCCCCAGGACACTTCGGTTTTGTATTTTTCAAGGAATGAAGGAGCCATAAATTTCTTTAATGGGATATCTGTACGTTGGTTTCCATCATAAAAATACAACGAAGAGTTATAAAAATCGCAGGATTCGTAATAAAGGCTTAATTGCCCTATATTTTTACTTAAAGGGTATTTCCACCCCGGACATTGAGATACTCGTTGCAAACCTCTAAAAACAACTAATTCACACCCATACATGGCGCGCCTCAATTGAAAAACATTGAATTCTTTATCTTTTGTTGCCAAATTCCCATCACCTTGAAAATGACTGCGTGTAACGCCTGTATATAATTTTAGGGTTGGAAGGTATTTATAAGGTAATCTTAAAACAATACCATAATAGATGGAAAAATTATTAAATGATTTTGCCCCACAACCTGGGATTGGTATTGAGCGGCCATCGGCATTTGAGATCAACTCTTTACTTGAAAGGATCACTGTAGAATCGAGGGATGAAAAATGAGGCTCCAGGTCTAGTGAAGAACGATAATCGTTTACAAAGTCGGAATTAAAGGAAGTGGACCATAACTTATCTTTCCATGCCCAGCCGGCATAAAATCCAAGAACCAGTTTTTTGGAAAGTAGAATTCCGGGATTCAACCCGCCTTCGAAATATAAACCACGACCTGAATTAATAATTGTATTCTCATTAACTGGCATTCTATAGCCTGCTGTAAATAAAAATAGTGCAGATCTTTGGATTGGTTTAAATTTTGAACAAAAAAGAGAGTCAGGCTTAGCAGCGCCTAAAATTGAGGAAATCGAAATAATACTAATAATGAAAACGAAAGCAATTTTTTTTCTATTCATTTTCAATCCAATAGAAAAATCATACCAATTAAATGGACTTCTCTAACTAATTGATTATGTGCAGTTAATAATTTATTGTTTTTTTTGCCTGTGAAAAAAACACACAAATTGAGGAAAATTATCCCCAATAAAAAAAATAAAGCTATTCACCTGAAAAAGATTGTTTTGTGGAAAGTTTGAAGGAGGGATAATGTGTCAAGATGTCTTTTTAATACCACAGCTTAGAACAAATTAGTCCAATCTGTTTCTCAATGTTTTTCTATAGAAACCTTTTCCAAAATTTAAAACTTTGGAAAAGGTATGTACAAAAAAAATATTTTTTTGATGCTATTGGTATTGAGCAACATTATATAATAAAAAAAACTCCATATTGCTACAAAGCTTTTGATTTACTTATTTCGGAAAAGCTTGCCCTGAATTTAATTGAGGAATGAAGGTTAAAAAAGCGGAGAGTGAGGCAATCCTTAAGAGGGGATGAAAAAAGTGCAGGTGAAATAAGACCTGCAATGGCTGAAAGTTAATGGCATTGCCTTAGCGCTTACTGTGGATTTGCATTATTTTTTTCTTATCACCACACCTCCAATGTTGAACCAGACTTTATTATTATTTGGTCCGCAGTTGCTGCTTCAGGAGCAAAACGTAGAATAAAAATTTCGGTAGCAGCTGCAGTAATAAATCCTTCAATTATAGCTATATTTCCTGTAGTTGAAGCTGATGCGCCTGAATTTGTTCCTGAATCATAAGCTACTTGACTATTTGTATATATTTGGTCAGTGCCTGCTGTAGCACTTATAGGAACTCTTGTTGTATACGTGAGCGATGTTGGAGGTGTTGCGCTATTGCAAGATATCCTAACCCCTCTAGTAGTTGCAGAAGGTATGTACCAAATAACGGCATAAAATCTATATTTCACCCCAGAGGTCATAGGAAATGAAAGTCCGGTGATATCCTGAAAGTTTGTTGTAGCCGTGCAATTGACATCAGCACCAAGCTCTATCAAAGTGCGGCTTGTCGATAGTGTAATTGCACCTGCACCATTAGTAACAGTGATTTGACCAGCAGTTCCGGTTAATGTACCTTTATTCAATGTATTACCAGTAGTGTTACCAATAAGTAACTGTCCATTAGTATATGAGCTTTGCCCTGTACCGCCATTGACAACAGGAATCACTGTCGTTCCTGTTATGGTTCCATTAATTTCAGGTGTAGAAAGTACCGGTGATGTTCCAAATACTGCTGCGCCACTTCCTGTTTCATCAGATAATACACCTGCAAGCTCAGCAGAAATAGTAGCTGCAAATACACTTAGGTTATTTTCAGTATAGGCAACGGTCCCACCAGTCCCAAAAGCTACAGAACTGCCATCAGTACCAGTTAAAGTTAACGTATTGGTTGCTGTTAGCGTTTTACCTGCGGCAAGTGTAAGAGTACCCGTTCCTGTAGTAATTGTATTTCCATTAATAGAAGTTGCTGTTGCAACACCTAAAACAGGAGTAACCAGAGTCGGAGAAGTGTTCATCACAAAAGTTGTTCCTGTCCCAGTTTGAGATGCAATGCTCGTTGCATTACCAACTGATGTTATTGGTCCTGTTAAATCCGCATTGGTTGTTACATTACCGGCTGTTAATCCCGCGGCTGTTCCGGTTAAATTAGTTGCAATACCCGAAGTCGGAGTTCCTAATATTGGAGTAATAAAGGTAGGCGAAGTTGCGAATACAGCAGCGCCAGAGCCTGTTTCATCAGTTAACGCTGTTTTCAAACTTAAAGATGTGAATGAACCTAATGTTGCGGCATTACCTATAGATGTTACTTCACCGGTTAAATTTGCATTTGTGGTAACAGTTCCAGCATTTCCTGTGATTGTAGTTTGATCACCTGTATTTGTTCCTGATAAATTAGCAACAGCACCATTAGCTAACATAGCATTAGAAATTGCCCCGTTTGCAATTGCGGTTGCATTGCCAGTACTTGTTACAGGTCCTGTTAAATTTGCATTTGTTGTTACGGTTGCAGCATTTCCACTGGTATTTTGATTAAAAGTAGGAAATGTATTTCCCGATGTCAGATCTTTATTTGTTAAGGCTTCTGTACCTGCCAAAGTAGTGAGTGTTCCTGAAGTTGGAAAAGTTACATTTGTTGCAGCTGTTAATGTTCTTGTGTATGCAAAATTACCAGCACCGGTAACTGTCATTGCTGCATTATTCGCAATGCCTGTTCCTCCATTAGCAGGAGCAACTATTCCTGTTACATTTCCGGCATTTCCTGTAATAGTAGTTTGATCCCCTGTATTTGTTCCTGATACAGAAGCGTCAAGCGGTACGGTCAATGTTTTGGAAGTAGTACCACCTGCAACAGTAAATCCGGTGGCGAGAGCGGTTAACGTTAAACCATTTACAGAAGTTGGGGTGATAGCACCTAATCCAATTGTTAAGGCAGGAGTAGGTGAAGCCATGGACCAAGTTGCCGTTACACCATTATTTGCGGCAGCTGTTGATACCGAAGTTACTGAACCTTCTTCGATATAATCAGTATTCAGAACTAAATCAGAAAGTTTTGCAGTACCGGCAACACCGTTTACACTAATAATTTTATACGTTTTATTGTTACTTTGTACCACTAAATAAGTACCATACGACAATGCAGTACCAAATACAGTATTTGCATCAGCTATCCTTTCAATTTTCGAAGGACTAACCTGCGAAAACAGTAAGGACGGTAACAAAAGAAATAAAATTATTAATTTTTTCATAAAAATTATAATTATTAATAGGTATAAGAAACCGTCAATCTATCGTATTGATAAACAGGAATAATAACTGCAACAACCAATCCTGTAAGCGTATATTGTGATGTTGCTTTCAAAGCTAAGCCATTCAACTCCACTGTTATACCTGTGGCTGCAGCCGGAATATTTGCAAGAGAATACGTTCTGGCAGTACTCGGTCCAGCGGCAGCTTCTTCAAAAGCTTCTGCTTTGTATCTGCTTCCTACACCAGTAGTATTTAAAGTTGTACCGCTGAAAGATAACCCTGTGCCTAATGTAATTTCAGCAACAGCGGTTCCGGAACCTGAACCTAATAATTTATCTGTGGTCACAGCCTGCATCTTTGCGTAGGTAACAGCATTTGCAGCAATAGTAGTTGCATTACCACTTGAAGTTACATCACCGGTAAGATTTGCATTGGTTGTAACAGTGGCAGCATTACCTGTAATGCTTCCTGTAATAGGATTTGTAACGGTAAGGTCAGTTAAGGTGCCAACGGAGGTCAATGATGAAGTTACAACACTTGAATTAAGCGTTGTACCGGTAAGTGTACCAGCAGCTGCCGTTACTGTTATATTGGCTGTTCCGTCAAAAGATGTCCCGTTTATTGTTCTTGCGGTTTCTAATTTAGGAGCTGAAACAATTGTAATAACTGGTGTGGAAGTGGTGGTTGCCACTGTTGCATTTCCATTTGCTGATGTAACGCTTGTTACTGTACCCGTAGTAGGCGTTGTCCAGGTTGGAGCTAATGTAGTTCCTGCCGAAGTTAGCACTTGCCCGACTGTGCCATTCGCTAACAGAGCTGTTGTTCCTGCTGCCGATTGATATGGGATTGTTCCACCAGATCCACCTGCAAGATTTGTTGCAGTTGTTGCTGTTGTTGCATTACCTGTCGTATTTTGGTTAAGGGTGGGGAAATCTCCTGCTACTGCAATTGAAGGAACTCCTGATGTAGTTGTGTTTTTTAATATACCTGTAGCAAGCCCTGATAAAGCAACTCCATTAATTTTACCAACAACAGTTGCAAAACTACCTGTACCACTTCCGGTAGCGTCACCTGTTAAAGTAATGGTTTGGTCGCCAGTGTTTGTACCGGTTATAGCTGCTAATTTTACATCGTCAGCGGCAGTCATCAAACCAGCATCTGTTGCAGTAGCTGCAGGCAGTGTAACCGAAGTTCCCGTACTTGAATTTACGTTTACAGTAGTACCTGTTATTGTTCCTACCGAAAGATTGGTAGCTTTTCCAACTAAGAATAAAGAGGAAAGTCCTGTTGTAATGGTTGCTGTTGAAGCTAATCCTGCTTTCACTTCCCATGTTGTAGAATCAGATACGCAATAAATTTGCGAACCAACAGAAACATTTATTCCAAAGGCAGTTGTTCTGTCAGCTATTCTATAATGTGCTGCAGGAGTTACCTGTGAAAATCCCATATAGGAAATTACTAGTAATGCGGTGGTTAGTATGTATTTTTTCATAAGTTTTACTCAGTTGATCAGTACACTGAAAGATTTTAAGCTTGTTTTTAAAATTTACCCTTTTTCCTATTACCAGGTTTAATTTTTAATTAGTAAGACCAAACCCGGGAATTGGTAATGCTATTGTTAAATTTTATTTTTTCATATTTTGATATTAAGTATCGATTCACTTAAAAATTTCAATTAATTTTTTAATTTGTTACTACCAGTATATCTTTTTCTCGTGTATCAAGAATTAGTGTTAAAGTACTTAGACCAACTCCTGACCATTGGCTTTGTCTTAATAAAGCTCCGTTATAATAAATTTTAGAAGATGTAACCAAAGAGAATGATATAACAATATTATTTTCCCCGTCAGCAACTAATTCTTTTTCAAAATATTGCATACCACCTGTAGCTCCGGTAGAACCTACGTTTCCTGTATTACCTGTTGAGCCGGAAGAACCTGTATTACCTGTTGAACCGGTAGATCCTGTTGAACCAGAGCTTCCTGTATTACCAGTTGAACCGGTACTTCCAGTTGAGCCAGTGGAACCAGTTTCACCTGAACTGCCGGTATAACCTGTTGATCCGGTAGAACCTGTAATACCTGTTGAGCCAGTTGCTCCGGTTGAACCGATTACACCGTTAGTTCCATTGCTTCCGTTGGAACCATTTGTGCCCGTTGCTCCGGTTGAACCGATTACACCATTTGTTCCATTGCTTCCGTTGGAACCATTTGTGCCTGTTGCTCCGGTTGAACCGATTACACCGTTAGTTCCATTGGTACCGTTTGTTCCGTTGGAACCATTTGTCCCCGTTGCTCCGGTTGAGCCAATTACACCGTTAGTTCCGTTTGTTCCGTTTGAACCATTTGTGCCTGTTGCTCCGGTTGAACCAATTACCCCATTTGTTCCATTGCTTCCGTTGGAACCATTTGTACCTGTTGCTCCGGTTGAACCGATTGCACCGTTAGTTCCATTGCTTCCGTTGGAACCATTTGTGCCTGTTGCTCCGGTTGAACCGATTA
>JAZKBX010000011.1:0-273 GCA_040388455.1 Bacteroidota bacterium | reverse complement strand
CACCGTTAGTTCCATTGCTTCCGTTTGAACCATTTGTGCCGGTTGCTCCCGTTGAACCAATTACACCGTTTGTTCCATTACTTCCGTTTGAACCATTTGTGCCGGTTGCTCCCGTTGAGCCGATTACACCGTTAGTTCCATTACTTCCATTTGAACCATTTGTGCCTGTTGCTCCGGTTGAGCCGATTACACCGTTAGTTCCATTGCTTCCATTTGAACCATTTGTGCCCGTTGCTCCGGTTGAACCGATTACACCGTTTGTTCCATTGCTTC
>JAZKBX010000010.1:46569-61095 GCA_040388455.1 Bacteroidota bacterium | reverse complement strand
CATGTGGATAGGGATACCGGAAGTGTTTGAAGTAATTAATGTTCCCGGTTTACGGAATTTTTCTACCTTTTCGAACACTTGTTTTTTAATATCCAAACGTTCTATAACTACCTCAATGATCCAATCGCATGAAGCGATATCTTTCATATCATCATCAAAGTTACCGGTTGTAACACGCTTAGCATACGCTTTACGGTAGATAGGGGATGGATTTGATTTTAATGCAAAATCAAGAGCATCATTCACTATTTTGTTACGACTTTTTTTATCTGCTGCAGCATCTTTTGGAACTATATCGAGTAATAAAACTTCAATACCAATGTTTGCAAAATGGCATGCAATGCGACTTCCCATTACACCTGAGCCAAGTACCGCTACTTTTTTGATGATTCTATTCATATATTTTTTTTTATGAAATTTAATACTTCTTATTTTAAAAGGTCATTCCTGACTTGTTTCGGAATCTTTACTGTTGTGATGCTGAAACCAGTTCAGCATGACGTTCAGTATAAATTTTGCTTAAGATTGACATAATACCAGCTTTTGTAGTTTATGACGTTCTTCGGCAATTTGTGTTATTTCATTTACTGTTTTAAAAAAATCTTCAATTCGTTCTTTCCCGATTTTTTCTTCAATTAAGCGGTTAAATCTACGAACAATATTCTTAGCAAGTTCTTTATTTTCTTTGCCTTTTTCTGTTAATAATAGTTTAACCTTCCTTTTATCGATAGTATCTACTTTTCTAACAATTAATTTCTCTGTTTCAAGGGTTTTGATCATTCTTGAAAGAGAAGTACTTTCCATACCTAATTTAGGAGCAATATCCGAAGCATACGAACCATCTTTGCTATCTATATTTAAAAGGAAATAACCAATTGAAATGGTCCCTCCGTGTTGCATAGCCTCTGCATTGTACATTCTGCTGATTATTTGCCAACCGTTTTTGAATTTTGAATCAACGGTTTCTCTGTGCTTTTTTTCCATTACAATGACAAATGTAATAATATTTACTATGCAAGCATAGTAAATATTTAATTATTTTTTTTGTTTTCGGTCCCAGAGATTATATAATTCCATCCCCATAAGGTAATTGGGGCCGATTCATAAATTTGTTGTTCAGAAAATATACCCTATTGTAGTGATAAAGATTTTGAAAAAAACTGCTACCTTTGAGTTTATGTTTTTTTTATATTATAAATAATAGCCTAAATTAAGTGTAATTTAATAATTGTTTTTAAAAATGGAATTTACAGCACAACAAATAGCCGAATTATTAAACGGGACGGTGGAGGGCAATGGAAATATTGTTGTTTCGGGTCTATCAAAAATTGAAGAAGGCAAAACCGGGACACTATCCTTTTTAGCAAACACTCTTTATACTCCTTTGGTATATGAAACAGATGCCTCTGTGATCATTTTAAACAATACCTTAATACTTGATAAACCCGTAAAATCAACGTGTACCCTGATTAGAGTGGAGGATGCTTATGGAAGCTTTGCCAAATTATTAGAAATCTATTATCAGATCAATCAAAATAAAACAGGTATTGAGCAACCTTCTTTTATTTCCACAACTGTAAATACGGGACTGATTGTTATATTGGTGCTTTTGCTTATATCGGTGAAAATGTGCAGATCGGGAACAATGTAAAAATTTATCCTCATTGTTATATTGGCGACAATACCAGCATTGGTGATGGTTCTACCCTATACTCGGGTGTAAAAGTTTATTATGATTCTGTTATCGGTAACCATTGTACCATCCATGCCAGTACTGTTGTTGGTAGTGATGGGTTCGGCTTTGCTCCTAATTCAGAAAATAATTATAAAAAGGTACCTCAAATAGGTAATGTAATTATTGAGGACCATGTTGAAATAGGTTCTAATACTTCTATCGATAGAGCTACAATGGGCTCAACAATTATACGTAAAGGTGCAAAACTTGATAATTTAGTTCAAATTGCACATAATGTGGAAATAGGTGAAAATGCAATATTGGCGGGTGGTGCCTTTGTTGCGGGTTCAAGCAAAATTGGTAAAAATGTAATGATCGGTGGCCAGGCAGGTGTGGTTGGCCATGTTAAAGTTGCTGATGGTGTAAAAATTGCCGGACAATCCGGTGTAGGCTCTACTATTGAAAAAGAAGGGCTGGTTGTACAAGGCTCTCCCGCTTTTGCAATAGGAGATTACCAACGTAGTTATGTTCTTTTCAGAAGCCTTCAAAAACTCAATGATCGTATAAGAAGTTTAGAGGCTGAGATCAAAAAAATAATGCAGCTATAAGGCTGAATGTAACGGATAACGAATCTTTCCGGATTTGCGAACCTGTAGGTTAAAATTAACAAAACTGCTTTTCCAGGTATGGATAGGCAGTTTTTTTTATTCGTTATCGGTAGCTAAGCAAGTAATGCTATCTTTGCAACCGAAAATTATGAAAGAAAAGAAATTCATAGATGTTAGTAAGGTTATTGCAGAAAAAGCTCCAAAATTAAAAAAGTGGATGCCCAAGTTTGTTATGGTTTGGCTAAAACGTAAGCTTCATGAAGATGAAATAAACCAATTAATGCATGAGCTAAAAGATGAATATGGCTTAAAGTTTAATAATAAAGGTTTAGAAAAATTTGGTGCTAATATTGAATCTTTACATTCTAACTATATCCCTAAAACAGGTGGAATTATTATTGCGGCTAACCATCCTTTGGGTGGTTTAGATGGAATGGCATTAATTAAGGCGGTAGGAGATGTAAGGCCGGATGTTCGTTTTGTTGTAAACGATGTTTTGGATAATTTAAAAAATTATGGTGATGTTTTTGTTGGCGTAAATAAAATAAGTTCTACCTCTGCCAAGTCGCTTCGGAATATGGAAAATGTTCTGGAATCAGAAGATGCGGTAATATTTTTCCCTGCAGGATTAGTTTCCCGTAAACAAAAAGGGGAAATAAAAGATCTGACCTGGAAAAAAAGTTTTGTAACACAGGCTATTGACCATAAGCGACAAATTGTTCCTGTATTTATTGAAGGGAAAAATTCCAAGTTTTTCTATCGCTTTGCTAATTTCCGCAAAAGAATTGGGATAAAAGCGAATATAGAAATGATGTTTTTACCGGATGAAATGTTTAAGCAAAAAGGACATACTATTAAAATACATTTTGGTAAGCCATTTGATTCAGCTCTATTAGACAACAATAAATCTCACAGGGTATGGGCCGCTTTTATAAAGCAATACGTTTACTCGAAAGAATTTAAAAAAGGAATTACTTTTGAAGAATATTTAAAAAGTAATATGTAATATTTAAGATGTAATATGTGTTGTTTTCTCCGCATTACATCTTAAATATTACATATTACCTGTTTTTTACTCTATTATCGGATATTTTGAATAAGCAACTTTCCTGCAGCAGGAGTTAAAGTGCCACCATTCTGTAGTGATTCCGGAAAATCCAGCCTGCTCCATTACACTTCGCAATAATTCCCGGTTCAACAATTGTTTGTGAGTTAATTTTCCTTCTTTGATCATTCGTTCCTCTTCCCGGGGATAGGCCAATTCCCCAAAAAAATCGTATTTGGTTCCCATATCTAATTCATAACCGTTCTCATTGACAATACTTAAGTCGACTGCTGCGCCAAAATTATGCAATGATCCTCCTGCGGGATTTGATAAATATTTGGATCGTTCCTGATAGGGGATATCAAGGGTATTCCACATTTTATATTGCACGCTGCGTGGCCTTGCACCATCATAAACAATAAGATTATAAAAAGGGAATTGTGATTTTAAAAATAGTTGTGCCACTCTTAATTTTTCTGCCACTTCCATCTGCAGATAACACGTATTAAAATCTCCATATACATCAAATCCTAAAAAATTATCAGAGGTTGAGTATTTTAAATCGACAACAATAGAACTGTCAATTACTTTTATGTCCACACATCCTGCACCAATAATGGACTGTTCGGTTTGTGAAAAAAGGAAGGGGAATGGAAGATTTTCGCAATACTCCGGGACTGAATCTTCACAAACATCAATAACAGGAGGGCTTAATAAAGGTTCAATGATCTTTTTTGTTTGATTATCCGCATGGATAAGATCATTACAAGCACTGAAATTGCAACAGAGAAGAAGTAAAAAAAATATTCCGATGAATGAAATTTTCATCCCATAAAGGTACGGAAATAATGTGCTGATCTGCCGATATGCTGATGTGCTGATGAACAAATAATTCGTAAATTCGTTTTTTTTATCATCATTAATTCATCAACACATTACTAAATCAGCACATCAACACATCAACCTATGCCTTCATTTGATATTGTAAATAAAGTAGATGCGCAATTGCTTGATAATGCAATTAACGTAGCTCGTAAAGAAATTATAAATCGCTTTGATTTCAGTGGTTCAAAAAGTGAAATTACATTGGATAAAAAAGCGATGGCCATTCATGTTTTAACAGAAAATGACATGCGCATGGATTCGATCGTTGATGTTATCCGTAATCGGATGATCAAACAAAAGCTTGACCCTTTATGTCTGGATTTTGGCAAAGACCAATATGCCTCAGGCTTTATGGTGAAGAAAGATATTAAAGTAAAGGAAGGGATCGATAAAGATGTGGCAAGAAAAATCACCAAAGATATTAAGGATTCTAAATTAAAAGTACAATCTCAAATGATGGACGATCAGGTGAGGGTAACAGCAAAAAAAATTGATGACTTACAAGCTGTAATGGCCCTTTTACGAAGAGGCGAATATGAATTACCTTTACAATTTACGAATATGAAGTCGTAGTTGTATGCTAAGAAGTTAAGATCGCATTAAAAAATCTTCGATAAATATGACTTTCATTTGGGCGTTCCACTTTCTTTAAAAGAAGAAAGTGGCGGGCTTTCCGCTTCAATCTTTTCTAAAAAGAAAAGGATTTCCGCTTCAATCCCTAGCGCAACATTTTCAATGAAAAGGAAATTCCAGCCTTTATTTGCTTTAGCCAAAATTAACAATTGTCAAAAGGTTACTAAGATTATTTTAAATTATGGTTTCTTAATCCCGATACCTAATTCATCAAGCTGTGCTTGTGCTATAGGAGAAGGTGAATCGATCATCACATCGCGTCCTGAATTGTTTTTTGGAAAAGCAATAAAATCCCGGATAACCTCAGCACCACCAAAAAGTGAACATAAGCGGTCAAAGCCGAAGGCTAAACCACCATGCGGAGGAGCCCCGAATTCAAAAGCATTCATCAAAAATCCAAATTGTTCCTGAGCTTCTTCTTTTGTAAACCCAAGCAGATCAAACATACGTGATTGTAATTGTTTGTTGAAAATACGGATTGAGCCACCACCAACTTCAACACCATTTATTACCATATCATAGGCATTTGCCCGCACTTCTCCCGGAGCAGAATCAATCAATTTAATATCCTCAGGTTTTGGTGAAGTAAAAGGATGATGCATGGCATGGAAGCGTGAGGTTTCTTCACTCCATTCCAATAATGGAAAATCAATTACCCAATGGCAGGCGAATGTGTTTTTATCACGTAGGCCCAATCGCGTTCCCATTTCCAGGCGTAATTCGGATAATGCTTTGCGGGTTTTGTTTGTTTCACCGGCAAGTACCAGCATTAAATCACCTGGTTTTGCGTCAAATGAGAGTGCCCATTTTTTTAGGTCTTCTTCGTTATAAAATTTGTCTACCGAAGATTTAATTGTTCCATCAGCATTGTAACGTGCATAAACCAATCCGGTTGCGCCAATTTGCGGACGTTTAACATATTCGGTTAACTCATCTAATTGTTTGCGTGAGTATTCAGCAGCACCTTTTGCACAAATACCAACCACCAATTGTGCATCATTAAACACCTTGAACTCTTTCCCTTTTACTACATCATTCAACTCAACAAACTTCATTTCAAACCTGATATCCGGTTTATCATTTCCGTAAAACTTCATTGCATCCGCGTATGTCATGCGTGTAAGGGCTGGAATATCAATACCTTTCACCGTTTTAAATAGATGACATACCAAACCTTCAAAAGTTTGTAAAATATCTTCCTGTTCTACAAAGGCCATTTCACAATCGATCTGGGTAAACTCAGGTTGACGATCGGCACGCAGATCTTCATCTCTGAAACATTTAACAATTTGATAATAACGGTCGAAACCACCTATCATCAATAATTGTTTGAATGTTTGTGGTGATTGTGGTAAGGCATAAAATTCTCCCTGGTTCATACGTGAAGGAACAACAAAATCACGTGCACCCTCAGGCGTAGATTTAATTAACACCGGTGTTTCTACTTCCAGAAAATTTAGAGAATCTAAATAATTGCGTGTTTCAATTGCCATGCGGTGACGCAACTCCAAATTTTTACGAACCGGGTTTCTACGCAGATCCAAATAGCGATATTTCATCCGAATATCATCACCTCCATCAGTTTCATCTTCGATGGTAAATGGGGGAGTGAGTGCAGCATTTAAAATCGTTATATTATCAGGGTATATTTCAATATCTCCCGTGTCTATTTTATCACTTTTTGAATAGCGTTCAGCAACTTTGCCTGTAACGCTGATCACATATTCCCTACCCAATGTACGTGCTATGGCAACAATCTCTTTATCTGCATTTTCAGTTTCAATAGTAATTTGAGTGATACCATAACGGTCTCTTAAATCAATCCAAAGTAAGGAACCTTTATCTCTCACACCTTGTACCCATCCACTTATGGTTACAGTTTCTGTAACATTTTTTATTCGTAATTCTCCGCAGGTATGTGTACGTAACATAGTATTAATTAATTGTTAATAGTTAATTTGTTAATTTGAAAATGATATAATTTTATTTTCAAATTTGAATGTTTTCTAAACTGATTTAAATTTTTATTCCAATGATCGTAACATCATCCACCTGCTCCAGATCACCTTTCCAATCATTAAATACTTTATTTAATGATTGTTGTTGCTGTTCCAGTGGCAAGGTATAAATGGACGATAATATATTTTTAAGTTGCTTCGACATAAATTTTTTACCTTTTTCACCACCAAATTGGTCGGCATATCCATCGGTACCCATATAAATTACATCACCTTTTTTTACAATAATTTCCTGTTGAGTAAAAGGTTTCATATTTGAATAAAATCCAACCGGCTGCTTATCACTCTTGAATTCCATGAAATTTGCATTACCATTATGGTTAGAAACAATGTACATCGCATTGTTTGCGCCAGAAAAATGAATTTTTACCTCATCAGAATTTGAGGTTTTAAAAATAGAAATCAATGCGATGTCCATTCCATCTTTACCTCCAGAATCAAGTTGATCAGGGTTTAATGCACAAATAATAATTCTCCTTAATTCATCTAATATTAATGCCGGCTCAGTTATGTTTTTTGAATGAGAAATTTCATTTAACAAGCTGATTCCAATTAAACTCATAAAAGCTCCAGGAATACCATGACCTGTGCTATCTGCACAAGCTATTAAAGTTCTATCAGGCAGATCAAAAGTCCAATAAAAATCACCACTTACAATATCTCTTGGCTTGTAAACAATGAAATACTCTTTTAATGTTTGTTTCAGAATACTTTTTGATGTTAAAAAACTTTGTTGGATGCGCTGGGCATAATTTAAACTATCTGTGATCGCATGGATAGCTTCGGAAAGCTTGATGTTAGCCCCTTTTAATTCTGTTGTACGCTCAATAACTTTCTCCTCTAATACCTTTTTTTCTTTTGCTAATTGGGCAGTTCTATAATTAATGAATCCAAAAACAGCAGCAACAATAAGAACAATAGAGATTGTATAAAACCACCATGTTTGCCACCATGGAGGCTTAATGGTAAAGGTAAAAGCAACAAGGTCTTTACTCCAAACATTATTACTATTTACTGCTTTTACTTTAAATGTATAGGTTTTACCAGGGGCAATATTTGTAAAGTTCGCTTCCGGATTTGATAATAATGGTGACCAGTCATTATCTTGTCCTTCGAGAATATAGGTATATTTTACATTGTCAGTTGTGAGCGCCTGGAAATCAAATGTTAAGTGGTTGTTTTTATGAGAAAGAACCAGATCGTACGGTAAATTGTTTTGCAAATCAACAGAATCAGCGTACTTTTTCCAATCCACATTTTGATAAGATAAACGAATATTGTTTAAATGCAGTTTTGGAGGTGTTACGTTTTGAAAATCATATTTGCGATTAAACATGGATAATCCATTTGTAGTGCCAAACCAGATCAAGCCTTTATCATCTATTAATATTGCATTTGAAAATACTTCAACTCCTTTAAAACCTTCTTGCTCACCATAATATCTTAATGATTCGACTTTTAGATCACTGGTAAACTTTAACCTGTTTATACCTTTATCAGTACCTATACATAAACTTTTATCGGTTTTATCCCATACTAGCGAAGTAATGTTATTGGAACACAAACCTTCATTGGTAGAAATATTTATAAATTGTTTAATGTCTTTTGTAGAGGAGATTGAAGGAGTAAAACAACTGATCCCTCCTTCGCCAGTTCCAAAAAACATATGGTGATTATCATCTTCAGTAATGGACCAAACTGATTTATTAACCAATCCATCCTGCTCAGTATAGTTCACAAACTTTTCATTTTCAAATTTCAGCACGCCAGCATCATTTGTTCCCAACCATATCCTATTTTTACTATCTTTAAACATGGTAAGGATATTATCAGAAACTAATCCATCTGATTTTGAATATTGTTTTTCTCCATTATTCTCCAATTTAAACAAGCCCGATCCATATGATGCAACCCAGATTGCCCCTTTATCATCCTGAAAGATGCTTACAATCATTTGTAAAAGAACATTATTGAGTTTTGTTATTCTTTTACTTAGTACATAAGTGCCACCTTGTTTTTTCAGTACAAAAATTCCTTCACTTGTACCTACCCATAAATTACTGTTATTATCAGTGGCAATACAAGATATTGTACTTTGCTTTAATCCGGGTACGGATGCTAGTTGAGAAAAAACATTATTTGAAAAGATAGTAATTCCATCACTTAATGTTCCAATAATATATGATCCATCTTTTGTCTGAAATAGGCTGGTAATTTTATTGGTTATTAGCCCATTTTTTTGAGTGTAATTAACAAATGCTTCACTGCTGAATAAATTAACACCTCCTGATTGGGTACCTATCCATATATTCCCTTCATAATCAGTAGCAATAGATAAAACACCATTAGAAGACAATCCGTTTTTTTCATTGAACAAGGTATGGTTTTCTCCATCAAATTTTAATATTCCATGTTCTGTCGCAAACCAAATGTTGCCATGTTTATCCTCTGCGATACTTCCTATGAAATCGGTACTTACTTCATCTGGGATCTTTATTTCTTTAAAATCGTTTCCATCAAATTTTATAATACCTCCACTACTTAAACCAAACCATATATTTCCTTTGCTATCCGTTAATATCGACCAAAATCTTCGGTTTTTAAGGGCATTTGTTTGATCATAATTGGTAATTTTTTTGCCATCAAATTTGGAAACACCATTTTTTAAGGCAAACCAATAATTCCCTTTTTTATCTTGTGCAATGGCGTATACCATATTGCTTGAGAATCCATCAGTTGTTGTTAAACTTTTGAAATTTTTACCATCAAATATTGATACGCCTCCGCCCTCAGTTGCAAACCAAATTTGATTTTTATCATCACAGTAGATAGAGTAGACCGAATTATTAGACAAGCCTTCCTTAATAGTGTAGTCATAAAATTTTAAGCCGTCAAACTTCGATACACCATCCGTTGTTCCAATCCATATATTTCCTAATTTATCTTCACTAATACAAGTAACTACATTTGCTATAAGGCCATCCTTTTTTGTAAAGTTTAAAAATTCTTTACTATCAAACCTGCTTACCCCACCTCCTTGGGTAGCAAACCATAAATAACCTTTACTATCTTGGAAAATATTATTTATAATTGAGCTGGCGAGTCCGTTTTTTGGAGTGTAATTCTTGAAATTATATT
Organism: Bacteroidota bacterium; assembly: GCA_040388455.1. Taxonomy (GTDB): domain Bacteria; phylum Bacteroidota; class Bacteroidia; order 2-12-FULL-35-15; family 2-12-FULL-35-15; genus 2-12-FULL-35-15. The sequence goes on along the minus strand of JAZKBX010000010.1, from coordinate 51,093 downwards.
GTTGGGCAATAGCAGTGTTTAGAATAAAACACAGCGGAATAATAAAGAGGGGATAATATTTTAGTCTAAAAAAGGTCATAAAAAAAATTTGCCTAACCATGGTCTTATGGTTAGGCAAATTTAAACTTTTAATCGATAAAATTGTTCTTAATTCACAACTAGTTTTTTAAGCACTTTTTCAGTACTGGTTTCTATAACAACCGTATAAACACCTTTTGCAAAGTTACTGGTGTTGATTTGTTTAACTTTTTTGCCAGGTGAAGCAATAATAATTTCGTTAAACACTGTTTGTCCAAGAACATTTACAATTTTTAATTGAGCATTTTGAGTTAAAGCAGATAACTCAATTGTAACATTATCTTTTGCCGGATTAGGATATATTGCAACTGCTGTGTTCAACATAACGATTGATTGAATACCTATTGTTGTAATTCCTGCTTTTTTATTAGAACGAGTCGTATTAACTGGTGCTCTTGTTGGATCGCAAGATATGCTCCAATCGGTTTTTACTCTCCATATTGGGCTGTTCGTATGATCTGCAAAATTTGCATCCACAGCAAGCGTTTGTGTTCCAGCAACAGTACCTACAATAAACCATGTGTTTAATCCTGCTGTATCGCAAATTAAATTATAATTCGTTACAGGGTTAGGTTCACCTTCAATTGTGTATGGAACGTTCCAAGAGAATTGTCCAGAACCAATATCAAGAATATAAATGGTATTGTGGTAAGGACTTAATGCACTGTAATTGCCACATGAATCAAGTAATTGTAATTTGTAACGGTATGTTCCTGTATTTGGGTCACCGTTTGCCGGACCAACATTTCTGCTGGTATCAGTAAATACACTAAGAGAATCATAAGCAACGGCACCAATTCTTTTGTATAGTGCTGTTGAAACCTCACGATACACAATAAATGAATCTACAGCGGTATATGATGTTTTATCCCAATAAATAAGATTATTTACTGATTCTTCATCAACAGTAACCATACAAATACTTGGTGTGATTACTTCAAGTGCAACTGTAGTTGTTGCAGATGCTACACAACCTTTAACATCTGTTACTGTAACAGTATTAGCTCCAAGAGCAAGTCCGGTTGCAGTTTGAGTGGCATTGCCACTCGTCCAGGAATAGGTTGCAATAGTGTTTCCTCCTGTGGTTGTTACAGTTGACGTTCCATTGTTGCTTCCGCATGTTGCACCTGTGCTGGTAGCTGTAGCAACAAGCAAAGCGGGTTGTGTTATTGTATAACTACGAACACTTGTACAGCCTTGTGCATCATCAACAAAAATAAAATAATTGCCCGGAATCAAGGCAGTCAAATCTTCATTGTTTGTTTGCGGTGGAGCAACGTTCCATGTTTTTAAATATGGAGAAGTTCCTCCTGTTATGGTAATATTGATAGACCCATTACCAAGATTATTACATGTTACATCAGAAACAACAGCCGTAATAATAGGAGCGTTGGAGTTACTAAGAGAAATTTCTCCTGTCTGAGTACATCCGTTTCCATCAGTTACGGTAACTGAATATGTTCCTGCAGGTAGCCCTGTTGCAACTTGCGTTGCTTGGTTACCTGCGTTCGAATCCCATAAATAGGTGTAAGGTGAAGTTCCACCTGTTACCGTTGCTGTTGCAGATCCATCAAAATTACCGCATGTTGGTGAAACAACAGGAGTAACAGAAACACTCATTGAATCTGCTTGTCCTACCGTAGCATTAAAGGTAGCTTTGCAACTTCCTGCATCTGTAACAATTAAAGAATATGTACCAGCAGGAATATTACTTAAATTTTGTGTAATTGCACCATTTGACCAGGCATAAGTAAATGGAGCAGTTCCTCCTGCGATAGTAATATTTACTGCACCATCAGAACCTCCATTACAGCCTGCATCACTTACAGTATTTAATGTAATAGTAGCAGTACCTGCTTCACTTACACTTACGTTTGCAGTGGAAGTACAACTATTGAAATCAGTTACTGTTACAGTATACAAACCATAACTAAGTCCCGTTGCTGTAGCTGCAGTACTTCCTCCTGTCCATAAATAGGTGAAAGGAGATGTTCCTCCACTTGTTACACTGGCGGTAGCAGTTCCTGTAGCTGAACCACAAGCGGATTGTGTTGAAGTAGCTGAAAGCACAATTGGTGCAGGGCTGGTTATTGAAACGGCAAAAGTGGATGCACAACCAATATTATCAGTTACAGTTGCGTAATAAATCCCTGCAGCTAAATTAGTAACCGTTGAAGAATCTTGAGCATTCGGATCATTCCATAAGTAAGTGTATGGCTCTTGTCCATTTGCAACTGAAATTGTTGCGCTTCCATTATTCCCTCCACCACAAGTTGGACTTGTTGATGAAGTGAGGGTAACAGCAGGGCCTCCTGCACCGTTAACATTTACTGATTTTGAATAGGTTGCTGTATTTCCACAACCATTAGTGATCACTACAGTAACCACATAAACACTGTCAGCTGCAAATGTATGAGAAGCTGTAGGTGAGGATGAACTAAGTGTTGCACCATCGCCAAAGTTCCAGGCATAATTAGCACCACCAAAAGCAAGGAAATCAATTGGCGCACAAGTTGTATAAGGAGGAGGCGAAGTAACTAATTCTCCGTTTACAACCTGGTTCCCGCCAATGTTTAATGAAATTGAATCAGTTACACTATTACCACAATTGTTTGTAAGGGTAAGAGAAACCGTGTAAGGACCATTATTGGCAAATACGTGCTTGATAATTGTAACAGGAAATACTCCATCACCACCATCAATTAATACATGTTCAGTTGCGGTTCCTGTATTACCATCTCCAAAATCCCAAACATTATTTGCTGCATCTCCCATGAAATAGAAAACAATTGCATCACCAGCGCAACCTGCGGTAGTATTATTACCATCGCCTCCCGGAAAACCAAAGGTCTTTTTACCATCATCTCCAATTAACGAAGGGAAAATCGTTGTGGAAACATTTTGAACCATTGTGATTGTTTTGGTCATTCCGCAAGCATTTTTTGCTAACACAGTTACTGTTTTAGCCCCAGGAGTTGTATAAATATGGTGTGTGCCGGAACCGATAGTTGTATCGGCAGGAGAACCATCTCCATAGTTCCAGATATATTCAGTTGTTCCCTGACCGTGGTTAATAATAAAGAAAACTTTATCTCCCGGACAAGAAGGGTTTTGAATACCACTCACTGCTAAATAGTCACTTACCGGGCTATTGTTTAAAACCTGAACTGTTGCGAATATTGTAGTAGAGTCTCCACATCCGTTTTTCACTTTACATGAAACAGTTTTTGTTCCAACTGATGTGAAAGCATGCTGTATATCCTCACCGGCTGTAGTAAGAGTAGTACCATCTCCGAAATCCCAAGCATAAGATTGGAAACCATTTTGATTAAGTTTAAAATGAATTAGATCGTTCGGACAAGAACTTGTACTTGGATCTGTGTCAATACTTAAGCCACTATAAAAGGAGCCGGTGCTGCCCACTACAATAGTTCCATAAAGGGTGGTGTCTTTTCCACAGGCATTAGTGATTTTTACATAATAAGTATAAGTTGCAGCCACTGAATAAGCATGGTGTGCATTACCCTGACTACTTGAAATGCTATCTCCATCTCCAAATTTCCAGAAATAGTTTGAGTATCCCCAAGGAGCATTAAAATTTACCTGGTCATTTGGACAAGAAGGATTAGGTCCGGCTTCTACTTTGAACCAGGAGTCGTTAGAAAAACCAACATTGTTTTTTATCTCCAGGATGGTGTATAAGGTAGTATCCTGTCCGCAACCATTCGTTATTTTTACTGAAACAGTGTACACTTGTAAAGTGCTTCCATAAGTATGATTGTAATGTCTGTCATTAGAAGTTACCAGAGGTGAACCATCTCCAAAATTCCACACATAATTCATGTAGCCTCCCGGTGCCTCAAAACCTGCATTTGAGTTTGGACAAGCTGGGGAATTTACATTTATTCTAAAATCAGGATAATTTGGAAAAGGGGCATTGTTAATTATCTGTATAATTTTATATAAAATTGTATCATTTCCACATCCATCTGTAATTTTTACTGATACAGTATAGGAGGTGAGCGTATTCCCATAAATATGAGTATTGTAATTATCAGTTGTACTTGCAAGAAATCCGTCACCGAAATCCCATTGATAATTCGAATATCCACCTGGTGCATTAAAACCAACATTATCATTAGGACATGAAGTATTTGACCCTGTTTCTAATTTGAACCATGATTGATTTGGAAATGGAGCAGAGTTCGTTATTGCCAATGTAGAATATAAAGTGGTATCGTTTCCACAAGAGCTGGTTATTTTTACTGAAACATTGTAAGTTGAAAGCGAGCTGCCGTAAAAATGATTATTTTGATTATTATTTGTTGTTACCACTGGAGAACCATCTCCGAAATTCCATTGATAATTGCTATATCCTCCTGGTGCATTTAAACCAACATATGAATTAGGACAAGAAGGAGAATTAACATTTAAATTAAAATTGTT
>JAZKBX010000010.1:4099-46559 GCA_040388455.1 Bacteroidota bacterium | reverse complement strand
GGCCAGGGAGCAGTACTGCTTATAAGTACCGTTGAGGTTAACGTTGTATCGTTTCCACAAGGACTGGTTATTTTTACTGTGGCATTATACGTTGTTAGTGTATTGCCGTAAGTGTGATTCGTAAAATTATTGGTAGTTGTAACCAATGCAGAACCGTCACCGAAATTCCATACATAATTATTGTAACCACCCGGTGCATTAAAACCTAAATTTGAATTAGGGCAGGATAATGAAGGATTTTGTAGTTTAAAATCAGGATAATTGGGGAATGCAGGCGTGTTTGAGATAACAACTGTCATGTTAGTGGTACCTGATTTTCCGCAGCCATTTGTAACTGTTAAGGATACATTTTTTGTTCCGTTAGAAGTGTATAAATGTTGAGGATTTTGCAAGTTTGAAGTACCTCCATCACCAAAACTCCATGAATAAGTAGAATAAGCATTTGTGCTAAAATTGATCGGAACTGCAGTACATGAAACGTTGCTATTTGACCAGGCATTAGGATGAGGATAAACACCAGTAGCAACATAAATGTTTTTAGTTAATGTTTGATTTCCACATTGACCTCCGTTTGTCACGAGTGTTACCGTTTTTGTTCCTATTGAAGCATATGCATGGCTTGGGTTAAAATCATTTGAGATTGGACTGCCATCGCCAAAATTCCAAATTGCTGAATTAGGCATTCCTTGACCATTCACATTAAAACTAATGATATCATTCACACAAGCGGAATCAGCAGCATTAATTGAAAAACCGGTAGCCTGAACGCTACAGTTGTTGCAGTTAGAAGGAGAAATTAAATTGTTATTAGCATCAAAAACGTTTATCACGGCATTATAATACCCAGCGTTAAAAAATTGATGCGTTATTGTAGTTGAAAAAGGCACAGTATCACGAAATATGGGACTTCCGTCTTGGAAATTCCATTCATATCGGTATTCACCAGCGTAGTTACCGGTAAGATTATACGTTACCACAAGGGGAGCACATCCCTGACTGGGACTGGCATTTAAAAAAAGCTGTGCAAACGAGTTGACATTGCCGACTAAAAGCAGAAGTGCAACAATAATAAATTTAAAAGTAGTTTTTTTCATATTTTTTGGTTTTTATATTTCGGAGCTAAATTATATTTTTTTTCTCAAATTGGCGTCAAGATGTTGGAAAGTTTTTTTTAATATGGCGGATTAACTATGCTATTGTTGCGACTAAGTGCCTGAAATTTGCGCTCAGCCTATTTTTGAGGGTTTTTGAAATATTCTTTAAAAATATTCAATAATTCAAAAGTTATTAACAATGGCAAAGGTTTTAAATGGGAGGTGGACAACATTTCCTTATCTATTATAGGTTATGATATGGTCACTAAAGTGTAAAGAAACATCCAACAAAATAAAACACGGAATAGTAGGCTTAGAGGGCAAAAATGTTCCCGCTTTCGATGGTCATCTTGTCCATTGCACTGGAATAATAACCGTTAGCCATAGTATTGTTATTAGCAGTAATAATGCAATCTGGCTTTCTATAAACTTACCGTCTTGTTTATTTATAAAAATTCTCATAGGGCGGATCTGAAAAAATGAGTATTATTATAATATATTAGATTTAGTAGTTTTGCATAAACATTTTTAAAATTGATGGAATCGACTGTTTTTTCTGATGAATACTTTATGCAGGAGGCAATAAAGGAGGCTAAAAAAGCTTTTGCTGCTGATGAAGTGCCGGTAGGAGCAGTAATTGTTTGCAACAATAAGATCATTGCTCGGGCCCATAATTTAACAGAAAGATTAAATGATGTAACAGCACATGCCGAAATGCAGGCCATTACATCAGCATCAAATTTTTTGAACGGGAAATATCTGGATGGGTGTACTCTTTATGTAACTCTCGAACCTTGTGTAATGTGTGCAGGTGCTATTGCCTGGGCACAATTTGGGAAGCTGGTTTATGGAGCTTCGGATACTAAACGTGGATTTAATTTATTGAGCGAAAAAAAAATACTTCATCCTAAAACAGGTGTAATATCAGGAATATTAAAAGAGGAGTGTGCTCTGTTAATTAAAACATTTTTTCAACAAAAAAGGTGATTGAATTTCAATCACCTTTTTTGTTTTTCTTTACTTTGTTTGCTTATCAATGACAACTTTTGCTTTTTTCTTTTCACCGGTTTGAGGTTGAGTGGCAGGTTTTAATTCTTCTTTTTTCAAGTCCTCTTTCTTGGTCTCTTTCAGCTCTTGTTTTAAAACATTTCCATCGGTATCCAACTCAATTAATTCGTAGCCTAATTTTGTTAATCCATCACTGATCTTTGCTTTATCCCCTACAACTAAAATTGTCATATTATTATAAGGTAATTGTTTTTTTGCAAGCTGATCTATTTCTTGCTTGGTAACTGATTTTAATATGTCGTTTTGTTTATCAACAAAGTTTTTATCTAAATTATAATCCAAAATACGTTTTATAAAACCTGCTTTTTGGCTTGCAGTTTCATATTTTAAGGCTTCACTTTGTCCAATAGAGCTTTTGGTAAAAGAAAGTTCTTCATTTGTGATTCCTTTATCGGCATAGTTTTTTATTTCTTTCATAAATTCAACCACAGAACTATCAGAAGCATTTGCTCTAACGCCTGAGGCAGCCATAAAGGGGCCGACAAACTGATTACCTGAAAAGCCAGAACGGGCACCGTATGAATAACCATGCGCTTCGCGTAAATTCAAATTAATGCGACTGTTGAATGCCCCTCCTAATACAAAATTCATGATGCCTGACTTATAATATTCTCCGGTAGCATCGTAAGGCATTGCCATATAACCAATTCTAATTTCTGATTGAGGAGCTTTTTCTTTATTAACGATATATATTTTTGTTTTGCCTATTGCCGGCAAAGGAGGTTCTATATTATGTACTATTTTATTGCCTTTCCAGTTTTTCAAAAATGTTAATTTAGGAACAATGGTTTCCTGAGAAATATCACCAACAATTACAGCTGATGAAATGGAAGGAGAAAAATAATCGGAATAGTATTTTTTCACATCATCTAATACGATCCCATTTACTGTTTCTGCTGTTCCCAAAGCAGATATACCCATAATGTGCGAATCTCCATACATCAATTTTGAAAAAACATTATTGGCAATAGTTGGTGCCTGTGTTGTTTGGTTGGCAATGGATTCAAGTTTTTGTTTTTTTAGACGATCAAATTCTGCCTGATCAAATTTAGGATGAAATAATTTTTCTTCCGCAATAACTAAAGTTGAATCAATATTTTTAGTTAAAGTGGAGATATACAAAATAATATCCTGCCCGTTACTACTGATATTTACACTGCTACCTAATCGTTCCAGCTTTTCAGAAATTTCTTCGGCTGTATGCAGTGTAGTTGATTCATTTAACAGGCTGGAAAGCAAAAGTGAAATGCCTGCTCTATCCTTGTTTTCATAACGATGGCCGGCTTCAATATTTAACTGAATGGTAACACTTGGAACTTCATTACTATTTGCCCCTATCATTTTTAAGTCGTTATCAAAATTTTGTAACCAATAATCAGGCGCTTTTACTGAAACTGCCGCACTTGTTAAAGGCTTTTTATTCCTATCGAAGGTTTCTTTTGCTTTATTGTAAACTATATTTTTATATTCCGGAGCTTCTTTAGTATTAATGTTGCGAACAGGAGGCTTGAAATTATCTGGTTTTGCTATTACTTCCGGTTTACCTTTTGGATATACACTTAAAACAACTGCATGTTTGTTTTTAATATATGTATTATAAACTCTCAGCACATCTTCTTTGGTTACATTATTATAACGCTCAATATCTTTAGTAATAAAATTGGGATTATTGGTAAACGTTTGATAAGAAGCAAGCATGCCACCTTTGCCCTGAACACTGGATAAAGAATTTACCATATACGTTTCAAAACCCGCTTTGAATTTTTTCAGATCATCGTCTGTTATACCTCTTTTTTCAAACTCCTTAAGCGATGAACGCACTAAAGAATCCATTTGAGCTAGTGTTTTATCAGGGAATGTTCTAACAGTGATGACAAACTCGCCCGCCAGTTCTTTGGTATTAATACTAACATCTGCTAATGTAGCCAATTGAGATTTTACAAAATTTTGATAAAAAATGGAAGATTTACTTCCTGCCAAAACATCGGCCAGAATTTCAAGTGGAGCCTCATCAGCAGAGCGTTCGGCTACTGCCGGATAAGTAAAGCTAATTTGAGGTGCCCTTATGTTATCTTCGTATGAAATATACCTATCTTCATTTAAAACAACCGGAGCAAAATTTTGGCTTTTTATCTCAATACCACTAGGTATAGGCCCAAAATATTTTTCTGCAAGCTTGATCACCTCGCTAACTTTCACATCACCGGAAACTGTTAAAGTTGCATTATTGGGGCCATACCAACGTTTGAAGAAGTTTTTCAGATCCGTTACATCCACACGGTTCAGATCTTCAATATACCCGATTGTTAGCCAGGAATAGGGATGCTCCATAGGATAAAGTGAAGCTCCAACTTTTTCGCGGGCAAGACCATAAGGTTTGTTATCATAATTTTGTCCACGTTCATTTTTAACTGTTGCACGTTGAACTTCAAATTTTTTCTGAGTAACAGAATCAAGCAAAAAGCCCATTCTATCTGACTCTAGCCACAAAGCCGTTTCCAGTTGATTTGACGGCAGTACTTCAAAATAATTTGTTCTGTCAGTATTCGTGGATCCGTTTAAGGTACCACCTGCTTCCGAAACAATTTTAAAATGCTGCTCATCACCAACATGTTCGGAGCCCTGAAACATCATGTGTTCAAAAAAGTGAGCAAAGCCTGATCGTCCTTCCTGTTCACGCGCAGAGCCAACATGATAGGTTAGATCAACATATACAATAGGGTCGGAGTGATCTTCGTGAATTACGATGGTTAATCCATTCGGCAACTTATATTTTTCGTAAGAAATTACCAATTCACTTCCTTTACGATTTACTTTTTCAATAAGTTTGGTTTGGGAAAATAGTGAAGTGCAGATAGGGGCAATAGCTATCGTCAGGGCAAAAATATTTTTTAAATTCATTATTACAATTTTGTATGATTTATTACAAATTTAAAAAAATATTTCGTTGCAAAAAATCATTTATGATATTGTAATGCTTTAATTTTAGGATGTTTAGCTAAGAAGCCATCGCACATATTTCGACAGGCTCAATATGACCAGCGCGCAGTCAGTCAGAGCTTGTCGAAGACTGGGGGCTGATTTTGTTTCCTTAACGAAACCACATTGATATTGTAATGCTTTAATTTAAGGATGTTTAGCTAAGAATTGTTAAAATCTCATAGGTAATCGAATGTTTTGTAACTTTGTGTGAAATTTTAAACATCATTAACTAAAATATATAATATTATGTATCCAGAAAGTATAGTAAAACCAATGAAAGCCGAGCTTACAACAGTTGGTTTCGAAGATCTAACTACTCCCGATGAAGTAAATGCAGCTATTAACAGCAAAGGTTCTGTTTTGGTTGTTGTAAATTCTGTTTGCGGTTGTGCTGCAGGTGCTGCACGCCCGGGTGTAAAATTGGCTGTTTCAGGCGCTAAACGCCCGGATAGAATAACAACAGTTTTTGCTGGCTTTGATACAGAAGCTGTTGCAGAAGCTCGTAAACATTTTGCACCATACCCGCCATCATCACCTGCCTTGGCTTTATTCAAAGATGGTAAATTGGTTCATTTTGTAGAACGCCATCATATTGAAGGACGCAATGCACAAATGATCGCTGAAAATTTACAAATGGCTTTTAATGAATATTGTTAATTCAAATAAGTAATGTGTATTTGAAAACTCTCGTCCCGATAACTATCAGGCCGGGAGTTTTTATTTTACAAATCGGTGTGAGCATTTTCAGAGTTTTTTGATAATTCATTCTTTTTTCATGTTCACAAAGCATTTGTCGATATGTATCTTAATTTCAAAAAAATAAAAATCAAATGACTAAATATTTCATCATCGGAAGTCTGTTTATTTCAACTGCTTTATTCGCTCAAAAAAAAGCCCCCGAAAACTGGCTGTTGCTAAGTCCGGCATCTGATAAAGTGTATGGTACAGGAGTCGAAAATGCTTATGTAACATTAACAGGTAAAAAAACGAAAACCGTTATTGTGGCTGTAATAGATAGCGGCACTGATATTGAGCATGAAGATCTGAAAGAGGTTATCTGGACAAATACAGGTGAAATTGCCGACAATGGAATTGATGATGACAAAAATGGTTATGTTGATGATGTTCATGGCTGGAGTTTTTTAGGCGGAAAAAATGGTGATATCAATTATGAAGCAAGTGAACTTGCAAGAATGTATCAGCGTATGAGCAAAAAATTCGAAAACGCAGATACTACAAAATTGATTGGAGCTGAAATAAAAGAATTTGAGGAGTACAAAAAAATAAAAACTACTTTTTTAAAAGAGCAAGAGGAGAATGAGCAGCAGTTGGTTGGGATTCAAATGTTTTCTGACTTTTTGGACAGAGCAAAAAAACAAAACAATGGTGTGCTTTCTAAATCAGGTTTGAAAAATTATGTTCCTGAAAATAAAACGGATGAGAAAATTCAAAAGCGGATGAAACTTTTGTTTATGCTTGGTATAAAGCCTGAAGAATTGGAAGGACAGATCACGGAAGGAAAAAAAGCCATAGAAAATATGGTAAAATATAATAAAATGAATGCTGATTCTATCCGTCAATATGTGGTTGGTGACAATGTATATAATGTTAATGAGCGTTATTACGGTTGCAACAGGGTTAAGGGACCCGATGCTTTGCATGGAACCCATGTTTCGGGGATCATTGCCGCAATGAGAAACAATAAAATTGGCATTAATGGTATTGTAACGGATGTGAAAATAATGCCGGTAAGGGCTGTTCCCAATGGTGATGAAAGAGATAAAGATATTGCAAATGCTATACGGTATGCTGTTGATAATGGAGCAACAATTATTAATATGAGTTTCGGGAAATATTATTCTCCTGATAAAAAAATGGTGGATGATGCAGTACAGTATGCATTATCAAAAGATGTTTTATTGATACATGCGGCAGGTAATGATTCAAAAAATAGCGACAAGGAACTTTCTTTTCCTAATCGCGAATTATTATCAGGTACACTTGTACCCAACTGGCTTGAAGTGGGCGCAAACTCATACAAAGGAGGCAAAAATTTAATTGGAACATTCTCCAACTATGGAAAAACCAAAGTGGATCTGTTTGCTCCCGGAGTAGATATTTATTCTACCATTCCCGATAATAAATACCTGAATGAATCAGGAACAAGCATGGCTTCACCAACCACTGCCGGAGTTGCAGCACTTATCAGATGTTATTTTCCTGAATTAAAGGCAGAAGAAGTAAAGGCCCTGTTAATGAAAACGGTGGTTCCTTACAAAAAGAAAGTTATTAAACCGGGAACAAAGAATAGTAAAGTGAAAATGACTGAACTTTGTATCTCCGGTGGCTTTGTTAATGCTAATAATGCGGTTGAAGACTTGATGGGATTGAATAAAAAGAAATAAAATCGGAGTTGGATAAAACTTCAATTTGAGGATATTGGGGAAGATTATTCTCAGAATTGGAAAAATAATTGCTCAAAAAACAAATAAAGACTACACTAAATGATTGGCTATAATATTGTTTGTAATAAATTATAATTAATAATTTAAAAACAATTAAAAAAGCAAATCAAATGAAAAAAATAGTAGTAGTATTTTCAGCGCTTACAATCTCTTTAGGAGCAATGGCACAAAATGGCACAATGGAAAAAAAGCACGATTGTGTAATGATGAAAGATGGGAAAATGGTTGAAATGAAAGATGGCAAAACAATGCCGATGGAAAAAGACTGGACCCTGAAAAACGGTACCATTATTATGAAGGATGGCAAAATGAAAACCAAAGATGGGAAAATAATGCCAATGAAAGAAGGCGAATGTATGAACATGGATGGAAAAATGGAAATGAAGAAAAGCGAAAAAAAAGAAACCAAAATGAAGTCAGGGTATTAAAATAAATTTTGATTTTTTTCTCCTAATTTAAAATGTCCCGCTATGATGCGGGACATTTTTATTTATATACTTAAAGGACGTCCACAATATAAACAAGTGGAAAGATTTAAATGCTTCGCATAAAAAAGTATATTTTTTTATTAAAGACGAGGTTTATTCTTTTGCTTAAACAGGATAAAAAGCAGTACATTTGAGATACATAAATATATCCAATGAGTTCAAAAAGTTGAAATAAAAATTTTCTTTCATCACTTAATTGAATTGTGCTTCTTACTTTTTGGGACGACAGGCGAATCCTAAAAATTTAGAACTATAAAAAAGTAATATTACTTTACAAAAGTGAAGTCCAACAAACACTTAAAAAAAATGTGACGATGCCGAAAAGCCAATAGAGCCGGGAATTTTAAAATATAAACAACATGAAAAAAAATTACATTATTATTGCCTCGCTTTTATTTATTTGCTTGAATCTAAATGCACAAACTTGGACTCCCTTAACAAGTGGAACTACAACAGGCTTAGTAGGTGTATCTGCACCAAGTTCAACCGTATGTTATGCTGCTGGAGGTTCCGGAATAATATTAAAAACAAACAACGGGGGCACTTCATGGACTCAACAAACAAGCGGTTCCGCTCAAACTTTTTATTCAATTTATTTTACTGATATAACTAATGGTTATGCTGTTGGTGATAATGGAGCTGCTGTTAAAACAATAGATGGGGGCAGCACCTGGACGCCTATTATCACAGGGACAGGGACTTCTGTATCTTTTAGATGTGTTTATTTTTTTAACAGTTCAACCGGTTATATCACAGGTTCAATTAATGGTTCAAGTTCCGGAACCCCTGGAGTTATTTTAAAGACCACTGATGCCGGTACTACATGGACAAGTTTAACCACTTCCGGTTCTTCTACTTTTGGGATTTATTCAATCTATTTTACTTCTGCTACGGATGGATTTGCAAATGATTATAATGGCAACATAATCAAAACCACAGATGGAGGAACATCGTGGAACCTTGCTTCAGCAACTGGTTCCGCTGGACTAACTGGTACAATACATTTTACAAGTTCTTCAACCGGCTTCGTTTTAGGTATGAGTGGAGCCATTCTTAAAACAAACAATTCCGGGACAAATTGGCCCGCAGTAACAAGCGGCACAGGTGATAATCTTTCAGGAATGGATTTTTATGATGCAAACAATGGATATATTGTTGGAGGCAACACAACTGCAAATACGGGAAAAATGCTGGTAACAGCAGACGGTGGGAATACATGGTCGACTGTAACATTAAATTCAGGAACACCAAGGTTGCTCAAAATTGATTTTGTTGATCAGAACACTGGATATGCTGTTGGGAGCGGAGGAACTATTTTAAAGTATACTGCTTGCCAGGGATTAACCGGTATATCAGAAAATAATGGAAACAATGATTTTAATAACTATACTGTTTTCAATGCTTATCCTAACCCTTTCAACACATATTCAATTATTGATTTGAGCAGTCACCATTTTGAAGGAACTGCAAGCATTGAATTATTTGATATTTCAGGGAAACTTATGAAAAGAAACGGGAACATTAATACAGATAAATTTATTTTAGAAAGAAATAATCTTTCAACAGGTTTTTATTTTTTTAGAATTTATGATTTAAAAAGAATTGTTGGAGTAGGTAAATTAGTAATAGATTAGTACAATTTATCAATAAAACAGTTTTCAAATTCATCTGATGTAAAAAAAATCGGCTATTCAAAAATGGGCAAGTCGCCTGTTTTTTTTACCGTCCTCGCATTTCAACCCTCTTAATTTTTTTTCCGGTTTTTCTGAAAGGAAATCAACGATACACCGTAGGTAAATTTCCTATCAGGGGATTAAATATGACCTAAATTAGCAAAATAAAAAAATCGTAATCGTGTTAAATTAAGGCGTTTACGGTTTGTTTTGTGACCTCGAGAGGGTTCGAACCTCCAACCTTTGGTTTCGGAAACCAACTCTATCCAGTTGAGCTACGAAGTCATTTATTTTTGCAAAGATAGTGTAAAATAAATGTGCTAATTTGAAAATCTGTTGATTTGATACTGAAAGATCGTATTTATGATCTAAAGATCACACATTATCAAATTACTGATCCAATACAATAAAATCAGTACTTTTATGTTTGAATTACGCAAATCAACATTGTTTTAGGTATGAAGAAAAGTTTTTTATTTTTTATAATCTTATTATTTGCTAAATTTTTGGTTGCTCAAAACGTTGGTATTGGGCAATGGAAAGATTATTTATCATATAAAAACTCTGTTTCAGTGGCGGAGGGAGGCAACATGGTTTATTGTGCTACTGTAAGTGGGCTATTTAAATTTAATAAGGATGATAATTCGGTAGAGCGTTTATCTAAAGTGAATGGTTTGGCCGATGTGGAAGCAACCGTTCTTAATTTTAATAAATTCAGCAATAAATTGCTTATTGCATACAAAAATTCAAACATTGATATTATTGATAACGGTACCATTATTAATCTTGCAGATATAAAGCGTAAATCCATCCTTGGAAATAAATCCATCAATAATATTTATTTTATCAATCAGTACGCTTATTTGTCGTGCGGTTTTGGTATCGTAGTTATTGATATGAATAAAGTGGAAGTGAGTGATACCTATTATATCGGGCCTAATGGAAGTTCAATAAATGTGAGGGATATTACTTCAGATGGTACTTATTTTTATGTTGCTACTGATATGGGTATTTACAGGGCTTTACAGAACAATCCTAATTTAGCAAACTACTCCGCATGGTCATTAATGAGCGGTTTGCCTACTGGTGTTTATAATACCATCACCGAATTTAATGGTAAGATATATACCAATTACTCAGCGGTTTTGACGAGTGGATTAAATCAAAAGGATACCATGTTTGTTTATGATAACCTTTCGTGGAATTATTTTGGAGGTAATGGATATATTGTAAATACTATAAAATCTTATAACAATCAATTGGTGGTTGTTTTTAATAATACCATTTCAAAATACGATATAAATTTATCCCTTACCGCCAGTTATACCACCTATTTTTTTCCGAATTCCGGTGATTATGTTAATGCAAAACAGGCTGTTTTAGATAACAATGGCTCTTTATGGATCGCTGACAGTCAATATGGATTAGTTTCTCTTAAATCCGGAAACGCATTTAATTATTGGTATCCTGATGGTCCAACAAGTGCAAACGTTGTAGCCATGAGCGTTAAGGATGATAATTTAGCTGTAGCGCCCGGTGGGGGGGGGGATGGGTATTATTCAGATGGGATCTATTTTTATAATGGAACAAGTTGGACCAATACAAAAGGAAACCATCCTTCAGTTGTGAATTTAGATACCGTATTTGATATTAAAAATGTATTGGTTGACCCTAACAATTCAAAACGGGTATATGCAACAACAGGGTCAGTTGGAGTAATTGAATTTTATGATGGAGTACCCGTTAAAAATTACAATCAAAATAATAGTTCTTTACAAACACTTCAAAATATACCCGGGTTTGCACCTATTTGGACATCGGGTATGGCATTTGATGCTGCATTTAATTTATGGGTTTCTAATTCTGGTATCCCATCTTCCGTTTCTGTTAAAAAAACGGATAACAGCTGGCAGGCACTCAATTTTTCTCCAATTTTAGGTAATAACCCCGATCTGGGACAAATATTGGTGGATAAAACGGATCAAAAGTGGGTAGTGATAACACGTGGGGGAGGACTAATGGTTTACAATGGGGCGGCAACTGTTCCAAACACAACTAATACAAAAAAGCTATCTACTGCTGTTGGAAACGGAGCTTTACCAAGTACAAATGTTTTTTGTCTGGCTGAAGATCTGGATGGAGAAATTTGGGTGGGTACTGATAAAGGAATAGCTGTTTTTTATTCTCCTTCAGCAGTATTTTCAGGGGAGAATTTTGATGCTCAGCAAATATTGATTGAGCAGGATGGGCATGTTCAAATATTACTTGAAACCGAACTTATTCAATCCATTGCCGTGGATGATGCTAACCGTAAATGGATAGCCACTGTTAATTCCGGTGTGTTTTTAATGTCGGCTGACGGTACAAAACAAATTTATCATTTTGATGAAAGCAACAGCCCTTTATTTAGTAATGATGTAAAAAGTATTGTTATCAATCACAAAACAGGTGAAGTGTTTTTTGGAACCACAAAAGGTTTGGTCTCATTCAGAGGCACAGCAACAGAAGGTTTTGAATTTTATACCGATGTGTATTCATTCCCCAATCCTGTAAAACATGATTATGAAGGGCCAATTGCAATAAAAGGCCTGGTGGCTAATTCAACCTTGAAAATTACAGACATAAGTGGAACTTTAGTGTACGAAACAGTTTCGGAAGGCGGGCAAGCGATATGGTATGGTAAAAATTTTAATGGAGAACGTGTTAATACAGGCGTTTACATGGTGTTTTGTACAAACGAAGATGGTTCAAAAAAAATAGTAACAAAAATTTTATTTGTGAACTAAAAAGGATTTAGAGAATTATAGATATAGAGAAATAGAGATTTAAGAAAGAGGAAATTAAAGATTTAATGATATTTTATAATTTTACAATTCTCCATTTCACTAAATCTCTAATTCAACAATTTTTTTTGGATGCTCCATAAAACAAGCGGTATAATACTTCACACTACCAAATACTCCGAAACAAGCTTAATAGTTAAGATCATCACCCCCGATTTTGGTGTTCAGTCATATATTGTTAATGGTGTAAGAGGCAAAAAATCTAAATTTAAAGCTCCTGTTTTTCAACCCTTAACATTAGTGGATATGGTTGTATCTAATACTGATAAGGCCAAGCTGCAACGTATTTCTGAAATAAACATTCACTATCCTTACAATGATATTCCCTATAATATCATCAAAAGTTCGATCGCGCTTTTTTTAAATGAGGTTTTATACAAAGCAATAAAGGAGCAGCACTCCGATGAAAACTTATTTGAATTTTTGAAAAATTCATTACAATTATTAGATCTGAATCATCACAACTGTTCAAATTTTCATGTTTTTTTTATGGTTCAGCTAAGCCGGTATCTGGGGTTTTTCCCGGAAGGCCAGTGTACTATAACCACTCCGGTTTTTGATCTGTTGGAAGGGCGTTTTGTGGGTTCTTTGCCTAACCATCCCAATTACTTGATTGAATTGCAAAGTAAATTACTCAACCAATTAATAAATGGCGAGTATGGTACTATTCATCAATTAGAGATTGATAAACATCAGCGCAGGCAATTATTACAATCCCTGATCAAATTTTATCAATTACACATCACCTCATTTGGAGAAATAAAATCGCTGGAGGTATTGGAGCAGGTTAGTCATTAGTCATTTGTTATTGGTCATTGGTGTATTGGTTCTTAGCTCTTGATACTTGGACTTTTTTATCAACACAACAGCACATCAGCTAATTGGTACATCGATAAATTGTTTACTTCCCAAATTGCCAAATTATCAAATTGTCAAATTGCCAAATTGATCACTTCCCTTCTATCTCTCTTATCTTTTGTAAATACTCCTCCGATTTTTTCGCATCTCCCAATATATTATACACAACAGCCATATTTTTCAAAGCGAAGGTGTTATTAGGATTCTTGGCAAGTAGTTGATTGGAGATAGAAAGCGCCTTATCATATTGTTTTAGCATGCCATAGCAATTTGCCAGGTTGATGTATGGTTGTTCGTTATTAGGATCCAATTCAATGGATTTTATAAAATGTTTAGCGGCCTGGTTGTAATCACCTTGTGAAGCATGATAATTTCCGAGTTCGAAATAATACCTGGTATCTTTATTTGCAGTGGTGGTATCAACCATTGAGGTCAAGGGGTTTATAAATACATCTATACCTACCGCTTTAAGATCAGCAGCAGCTTTTTTAGGTTCCAGGTATTGAGGATTGTATTTAATAGCTTCGTTATAGAAATAGGAAGCCACATTATTTTTACCAAGATTTTGATAAACTATTCCTAAATGATAATAGCTGTCGGCATGGCCAGGTGCAGTTTCTATGGCCTTATTGTAATAATAAATGGCTGAATCACTATTCGGTATTATTATCTGATAAGCAAGTCCGAGCAGGTAATAACTCTCTCCAAATCTGGGATGGGTAACCAATGATTGCCGTAATGCAGCAATTGCGGTGTTTACATACTGTTGCTTTTTAAGAGAATCCTTTTCAATAGAAGCGAGGTAAATATATTGATTCCCAAAATGATTTTGATTTTGTGCACTGTTTTTTCCTGTTTTAACATCCTCGCTAAACAAGGTGAAATTGTCTTTCCATGCCGTGTTTCGGCTTACAGTCTTAATAGAATATAAAACAAAAGGAACAGTTAAAATAAGAACAAATTTAGCATTTGATCTCAACCAGGCCATTGTTGAATCTTTAGCGCTCAAAACGTCTGTTTTAAATAGCAGTCCGGCACCATATACTAAAGCAATACAGAATCCAAGAGAAGGGAAAAACAAAAAACGTTCGGCAAAAATACCTCCACGTAAAATGGTAAATGCCAAAGCAGGGATAAGGGTAATGTAAAATAGACTAAAGGCAAAACCCCAGGTAGTTTTTTTTAATGTTTGTTTAAAAGCAAAAATGGCACCCGCAATAAATAAAGCAATGCCCAGTAATGCCCATATATTGCTCATGTGTACTGCCGGTATCTGGTTGAACGAATAATCGTAACGCAAAGGATGAGGCACGATCAACAGACGCAAACAAAATGCAAACAACATAAAAGTGGTAGGTAACTTTATATTACTTTGAGTGTATGGATAATTTATAATATCAGAAGGGATAATACCACTCAACGTTCCTAATAAATATTTTTTTTGTATGAAAAACAGGATGACAACAAGTGCGAATGGAATACTTTTTTTCAGACATTCGATCACCTTATAATCCTTGTAATAAAATAAAAAAACAGGAAGGAGCATCACTCCGGTAAGCGCTGTTTCCTTAGATAACATTCCCAAATAGCAGAACAACAAACTTAGTATCAGGTAAAATATCTTTTTTGTGTCTGTAAATTTCAATGCAAACCAAAGCATGAGCATCACATTGAAAAAACTCAATAATTCATCCCGCCCTTTGATGTTAGCTACAATTTCGGTGTGAATAGGATGTGCAACAAATAACAAAGCGATGAAGAAAGGAAATAGTGTATTGTAGGAATTAAATATTTTATTCAGGACGATGAAAAGCATGAATCCTGAAAAGGCAAAGATCAAACAATTTACAAAATGGCTGATGTGTGGGTTGCCATGAAAAAACTGATGCTCTATTGCAAAAGTGATGAGGGCTAATGGACGGTAATATCCTAAATGTACATTGGCAAAATGCCAGAACTCAACTTTCAATAATTTAAAGATCCCGCCAAAACCTTCCTGTACATAACGATTTCCGGTGATCGCTCCTGAATCATCCAATGCATATTCATGTCCAATGGTATTGGAGTATAATAAAAAAGCAATAACAGCAATAACAAGTGCCCATCCATATTTAATGGGCGACACCACTTTTTGAGCCTCGCTTTTTTGCTTTATATGAGGAGTATGTTTTTTGTTTTGTTTTGACATATTTCCAAATTTTCAATGAATATCGAATTTTAATATTTATTCGTTATTCGTTAAGATTCGTTATTCGTTGAGATCTACTCTACATGCACTACCAGCCCTTTTAAATATTCACCTTCGGGATGAAAAATATTTACACAATGATCAGGAGGTTGAGAAAGATGATGCAATACCCTTACATTACGTCCTGCTTCAATTGCTGCTGCCATTACGGTGCTGTTAAACGTGTTTTTATCAACCACCTGCGAACAGGAAAACGTAAATAATAATCCGCCCGGCTTAATTTGTTTGATAGCTTCATAGTTTAAACGTTTATAACCCATGATGGCATTGTGTTTTACATTTTGATGTTTTGCAAAAGCAGGAGGGTCGAGCACTATAATATCGTATGTGTTTTCTTTGTGTTTCAAAAACTCAAATGTGTCAACGGCAAATGATTGATGATTTTGAATATTATTTAATTCAATATTTCTATCGGTAAGTTCAATCGCTTTTTTTGAAATATCAATGGAGTGGACTTCTTTGGCACCTGCATTGGCAGCATAAACGGAGAATCCCCCGGTATAACAAAAAGTATTTAAAACTACTTTGTCTTTTGAATAACTACCAAGCAGTTCACGGTTTTCGCGCTGATCCAAAAAGAACCCTGTTTTTTGGCCGCCTTCCCAATCCACGTAAAATTTATTATTGTTCTCTAAAGCAATTGTATTAATTGGAATCAAATCATCTCTTTTATACAGATAACCATTCGTTGCTTTCACAGGAGCTTGTTTGGGCATCGTATCTTCGCTTTTATCAAATACTGCTACCAGAGAATCCCCCATTATTTCCTGCAATGCTTTTACAAACTGATCTTTTATTAAATGCATTCCAATAGAATAGGATTGAAAAACAGCTGTTCCATTATAAAAATCAATAATAAATCCGGGTAAACCATCACCTTCAGCAAAGAATAAACGGTAACAGTTGGTAGCAGGATTGTCCACTAAATTCAATTGTTTCCGAAAGTTGTATGCAGCCTGTATTTTACTTTTCCAAAAATTATAATCAGGAGTAACTTCTTTAAATGAGAACATTCGAACTGCGATAGAACCAATTTGAAAGTGTCCCATTCCCAGAAATTCGTTTTGTGCAGAATAAACTTCCACCACATCGCCTTCCTTCACATCAGCACTAAATTTTTTTATTGCCCCCGAAAATACCCAAGGATGGAACCTGTGTAAACTGTGGTCTTTTCCACTGGTTAAAGTTATTTTTATCATATATGGTAATTAATATTCTACCTGAATTAATTTTTATGCGAATTTACGAATAAGAGTTGAGAGGGAATTAATTATAATCTTAAGGTTTTAGAGATCATCAACGTGTTATTCGATAAAAAATAAATTGTTGGAGCCTGTTTAAAATCGAATTAAATATTTTATTATTGAATGGGGGCATTGCTAATCTCTTTTGAGCTCTCTACTGCTGTGTCATCCCGAACTTTTCGTGAGGGATCTTGTTATTTATGAATGATACAGCTGATAACTTACGAGATCCCTCTTGGCCAAAAAGCCAATCGGGATGACATTGCCTATAAAAGCGGTTTTCATTCACAATTTTAAAATTGTTCCAAAATTAAAATACTGATAGAATTAAAACATAGGTGGGATGAAGTAATTATTTTTCCTTCAACGATAGCAAATTTATTTTTTAACTACTACCTTCTTTACCACGTTGATTTCAGAAGAAACCACATTTACAAAATAAGTTCCGGATGTAAAATTTTTAACTGGTAACTGAATTCGATTATTGCCGGCAATCACTTCTTTATTAATATTAACAAGGGTTTTTGAAAGTAGATCCGTTACAATTATTGTCACATTTTGATTTGAAATTGAATGAAAATCAATTGTAAGTCCTTCGGATGTTGGATTAGGGAAAAACGAAAAGTTTTCAATTTTTTCCACATCTTTAATTTCGGTTGAAACGGCTATCCAGCAATCTGTAATAGGTATTGACGAGGAGCTATTACCTGCATATGGCAATCCATACATATCCTCGAGAGTACGCAAAATAGTATAATGATCAATAGTCTCTGAATATTGGCCTTGCAGAACATTTTCCCCAATAAAAAAGGTAGTAATATGATTGGTACTGGTCGATATTCCACCAACATTAATCCCATCATCTTCATCAAAAGTGAGAATAAAAAGACTGTTATTAGTTTTTGCCCATTGTATGTATGCATCAAGATTGGTCTGCAACCATGCATCACCGTTCACAATGGCGCTCGGAAGAATAATGGGATCATGCATATCATGTGCAAGATTTGGAATTACAAATGAAACAGTTGGTAAGGTCGAAAAATCAGTTGGGAAACTTGAAAAAGGTTGATTATTTATTGAAGGGATGCCATTTGTTGGTGCATCCTGCCAGTTTATCCAGGGACTATGTTTTCTTGCATAATTACTTGATGTTGTACCATTAAAACCTACTGATGGAAGATCTTCTGAATATCCTATAAAAGTATAGGAGTTAGAAAGTAAACTGGCCCCAAGATTCGGAGTAGTAAAAGGGAAGGTGCTGGGGTCTGAATCATTGGTTACTCCTTGGTTAGATCCTGAAAACAGCATGATGTAATTCGGCTGACTCGGATGAGTCAGGCCAAAGGATTGGGTAAAGTTGGCAGCAGAAGTCCCATTGATAAGTGAATTAATATATGGTGCATTGGCTGAGCCTATAATGGATGTTGAAGAATGATTTTCCATAACAACTATCACCACGTGATCGTGTTGAGGAACAGTTTGAGCAATGATACTATTATTGTAGAATGCAACAATAATAAGAGGAATGGAATAAATAATTTTTTTCATTGAGCTTGTTTTTAATTGAACGAATTTATAAAAAAATATAGTAGCAATCAACAATTCAAGGATTCTAAATTATAAATTGATGTTGTTTTTTTTAGGATATGAAACGAATACATTTTACGTATTCAAGGTTTTATGCAATGCTTAAACTGGCCTCTTACCTTATTAACTATGGCATAATTTAAGAATTAATTTGGCAATAATTTTCTTTAACTAATCGACATTGTTATGCCGATTAACAAATAATTAATATTCAAGTCAAAGTTTTTGCTACTTTCACAGCCTCAAAATAAATAAATATGTACGAAGACTTAGCAGTAAAAAAATCAAACATTCCGGGTGCAGGTAAAGGCTTATTCATCAAACGTGATGTTAAAAAAGGTGAACGGATCGTTGAATATCTTGGAGAGATAATTAGTTGGAAAGAATGCGATATCCGCGCAGAACGTGATGAGGGAGGTTATGTGTTTTATGTGAGCCGTAATAAATGTATTGATGCATTTAATACACCTGAGGAATTGGCAAGGTTCGCAAACGATGCAAAAGGGTTAACTAAAATACCGGGGATCACAAATAATTGTAAATACGAGATCTACAAAAAATCAGGCTGGATAGCTGCAACTAAAAATATCAAAGCCGGTTCAGAAATCTTTGTAAGCTATGGAGCTGAATACTGGCGCGATATACGCTACAATATAAAATTAGAACAGGAAAGACAAAAAGAAGCTAAAAAGAAAAAGTAATTTACCAATTGGTCAATTTTTCAGTAGGCAATTTAACAATTTAACGAATCACAAATTGCCTACTGTACAATTGCAAAATTGCAACATTAGAAATATACCTCTTTCTTACTTGCCTTTAAAGTATTGATCAATAGCGATGCAATGGTCATTGGTCCTATTCCTCCGGGTACCGGGGTAATAAAAGAAGCTTTAGGAGCTACCTCTTCATAATTCACATCACCAACTAATTTAAAACCACTCTTAGTTTTATCAGATTTTATTCGGGTAATTCCTACATCGACTACTACTACACCATCTTTCACCATATCGGCAGTAACAAATTCGGATTTACCGAGTGCAACAATTAATATATCGGCCTTTAGCGTGTGTTCTTTTAAATTGGCTGTTCGGCTATGACAAAGTGTTACAGTACAATTTCCCGGAACTGCGTTACGCGCCATTAAAATGCTTATTGGTGAACCAACAATATGACTGCGGCCAATAACTACACAATGTTTACCTGCGGTATCAATTTTGTAACGCTCCAGCAATTGTATAATACCATAAGGTGTTGCAGGTAAATAGGTGGGTAAATTCAAAGCCATTCTACCCACATTTTGAGGATGAAATCCATCAACATCTTTTTGTGGTGAAATAGCTTCCATTATTTTATGCTCATGAATATGTTTTGGAAGTGGCAACTGAACAATGTATCCGTCAATGCTTGTGTCTTTATTCAACTCATCAATTTTTCTCAACAGTTCTTGTTCAGTAGCGGTTTCAGGTAATCTAACCAATGTGGATATAAATCCGGCCTTCTCACATGCTTTTACTTTTGCACCAACATAGGTTTCACTTGCCCCATCATTACCCACTAAAATAGCTGCTAAATGGGGAGTTTTGCCACCTTGAGCTTTTAAGGTATTAACTTCAAGAAGTATTTCAGCCTGAATTTGTTCTGATATTAATTTGCCGTCAAGGATGGTGGTCATAAAATTAATTTGAAAATTTGAAAATTTAACAATTTGAAAATTGATTTTTTACATTTCTGAATTAGCACATTTTCAAATTAGCACATTGTTAAATTGCTTACTTCATTCCAGGCATATTTTTCATTTGCGACATCAATTTCGCCATGTCCTGTTTATTATTCATCATCTTCATCATTTTGCGCGTATCTTCAAACTGCTTGATCAAACGATTTACGTCCTGAGAAGTTCTTCCGCTGCCTTTTGCTATTCTGTCTCTTCGTTTACCATTCAACAATTCAGGGTTCTCACGTTCTGCGGGGGTCATGGATGAAATAATAGATTCAATGCTTACAAAAGCATTATCATCAATATCAACATCTTTCAGCGCTTTCCCAACACCCGGGATCATTCCAACAAGATCCTTAATGTTACCCATTTTTTTAATTTGTTGTAACTGATCTAAAAAGTCATTAAAACTGAATTGATTTTTAGCGATCTTCTTTTGAAGCTTTCTTGCAGCTTCAACATTAAACTGTTCCTCTGCACGTTCCACGAATGTTACAACATCGCCCATGCCTAAAATACGATCAGCCATACGGCTTGGATGGAAAACATCCAGTGCATCCATTTTTTCGCCAGTACCAACAAATTTAATAGGTTTGTTTACAACCGATTTTATAGAAAGAGCTGCACCACCGCGCGTATCACCATCTAATTTTGTTAATACCACACCATCAAAATCAAGAATGTCGTTAAATGCTTTGGCAGTATTTACAGCATCCTGGCCAGTCATCGCATCAACTACAAATAATATCTCATCGGGCTCCACCGCTTTTTTTACAGCAGCAATCTCATTCATCATCGCTTCATCAATAGCCAAACGACCCGCAGTATCTATAATTACAACAGTATTGCCATTATCTTTTGCATGTTGAATAGCGCGCTTTGCAATAGAAACTGCATCTTTATTTTCAGGATCAGCGTAAACGTCAACACCTATTTGCTCACCTAATACCTGTAATTGCTGAATAGCAGCAGGACGGTATATATCGCAGGCCACTAATAATGGTTTTTTACCACGTTTTGTTTTAAGATAATTCGCAAGTTTACCCGAAAAAGTGGTTTTACCTGAACCTTGCAAACCACTCATTAATATAATGGTTGGATTACGGATCAATTTAATATCCGCTGTTTCTCCACCCATTAAATTGGTAAGTTCCTGTTGAGTGATTTTCACCATTAATTGCCCGGGTGAAATAGCAGTAAGTACATTTTGTCCTAATGCTTTTTCTTTTACTGTATCAGTAAATTGTTTGGCTACTTTATAGTTAACGTCAGCATCCAATAAGGCTTTACGGATTTCCTTAATGGTTTCGGATACGTTTATTTCAGTGATTTTTCCCTGGCCTTTTAATAATTTAAAGGCGCGCTCTAGTTTGTTACTTAAATTATCAAACATGTTTGTTTTTTAAAAATATGAACTGCAAATTTAGCAATTTAAGAGAGAAAATAGAAATTTTTCACCGAAATCCAATAGGAGAGGGGTTTTAAATCATTTTGAATGTTCCCTTTTCTTAAAAAAGAAAGGAGTTTGCTTTGAGTTTATCCTGAACCCTTCAACTGAGCTAAAGGCTGGCTCAATTGAAGGGCTTCAATCTTTTCTGAAAAACGGAAAGCCTGCCCCGAATGAAGGAATTCATTCGGGCGGGCAGGGATTTACTTGCAATTCCTGACGCAATTTTAACACAATTTCTTGTAAGGAATTACCGTTCTCAATTTGATTTGCACAAAAATAAATGTATTTTAACCGAAGCGAAAATTGAAAATATTTCAAACAATTTTATAATATGAATCACAGGTCGACTATAAAAAATATGCTAAAATCAATAGCATTTTTACTTTGTTTTTTTCTTTCTTTTCAGGCATCAGCACAAACATTTAAGTCAAGCCAACAAAAATGTGAACGCGTAAAAGCTGCCTATCAGGAAAAATGGGAGGAATTGAAAACAGAAATGCAAAAACAAGGAATCAACAGCTTAGGTTTTGAAACCTATATACAAATTTTTAAGAAAGATAAAATTGCAGAGGTATGGATAAGATCAAAAGAAAAAAACGAATTTAAACTATTTAAAACGTATGCCATTTGTTCCTCTTCAGGGGTTTTGGGGCCCAAGCGAAAGCAAGGAGATATGCAGGTTCCGGAGGGTTTTTACCACATTTCAGTATTTAATCCCTATAGCAGCTACCACTTATCTTTAGGCGTTAACTATCCCAATGCAAGTGATAAAATAATTGGCAGTGGAAATTTGGGCGGGGATATTATGATCCACGGGAGTTGTGTTACAATAGGCTGTGTACCACTCACCGATAATTTTATCAAAGAAGTGTATATCCTTGCTGTTGAAGGTCGTAATAATGGACAACAAAATGTTCCGGTATCTATTTTCCCTGCTAAATTGGATGGAAAAGGAATGGAAATATTAGCAGAGAAATATTCTAAAAATACTAACCTCGTTGAGTTCTGGAAAAACCTGAAAATGGGTTATGATTACTTCGATAAGAATAAGAAATTACCAAAGGTAAGTGTTGATAAGTCCGGGACCTATATTTTTAAATAAATCGGAAAGCCGCTTATTAATACAAACCTTCATTGTAAGATCTGATCACTTTTTATTAGCTGTGTCTAGGGAAATCAGTTATTGGGATAGCTTAAAACGTTAAGCGGATTTACATATAAAAAGAGCCCCAATACTTTTGTATTAGGGCTCTTTAAACAATGTTTTAAAATTATTTAGACTTTACAATTCTTTTTGTTTCAACAATTGCTCCTTCTTTGTATGTACGGTAGAAATACATTCCTGAAGGTAAGTTTGAGAAATCAATTTCTAATTTACTATTTGTTGCTTCCAGCTCAATCGTTTGCACTTTTTCGCCAATAACATTAAATACATCTATAGATTCTATACCAGCATATTTAACAGTTAATTTATCCTTAAAAGGATTAGGGTAAGCAATCGTTAATAAATTAGCTGAAGATTCTAATACACCTGTTGGCGTACTCGCTTGAAAGCCTCCTAACATGGTTTGATGGATTCCACATTTATATCCATAATTACCAGCTACCGTAATTGTATAGTTATACGGTGTACCAATGGTCATTGCGCCTGAATTAATTGCTGCTGCACCTGAAGGAACAGATAGGCCAACAACAGTATGTGTTCCCGAAATCAGGTTAAATACTATTACATCGCCAACCATTGCAGTGGTTATACTTGCGGGTGTAAATGCGTTGCTGGTAATGTCAACGTTAATATTAATGGCATTTACATTAAGAGTAATTAACGCCATTAATGATGCACAGATAATTGAGTAACTTTTTTTCATATTATTGGATTTTAGGGTTTATATATAATCAAAAATACATTATTTTTTAAAAATAAAAAATTTAAGTTCTCTTATTTTTCAACAAGGCAATTGTTTATACTCGTATAAAAAAAGTTTGAATTCTTTGTCAGTAATTTCTATTTAAGTTATTTGCTATGAAAGGCCTGTCGAAAGGGTATTGATTCAGTCATAAAGAACTTTTTCCCAATTCTATGTTGAAGTGCTTTTTATTTCCTTAGCAGAATTTAATTTCGAAATGATCGTAAAAACCACGCTACTAATGATTGCAGCAAAAAAACACCAGACAGAAATTGTATATACCTCAAAAAATATTTTTGAAATAATAAGTGAAAATAACAACAAGCTCCCCAGTAATACCATTCTTTTAACACTCGAAATAAACGGAGATATAATTGTTGGTAAAATATAAAACAGAGCAGCAAAAGGCATTATAGGGCTTGAAATATTAAAATCATATTTAATATGATGATTTTCAATTAGAGCAACTACATCATAAAATAAGATGCGATAAGCACCAAATGTTGATAAAACCCCACCTATAACGAGGAATACTATTAATATTCTTTGTCGTGTTTTTTCCTTTTCCATTAATAAAATTGAAAGAGGCACCAATACAGGCCAGATCACCTGGGCAATTAGTATAAAAACATAAGTTGCAATTTTTTGCGTTTCTATCTCATCAGGTTGCTTCAAAGCCAACCATAAAATACCTTCCACAAATTGCTGAATGGCAAAAAGTAAAGGGATACTGGCAAAAGCATATTGTGGAGCTTTTGCTTTTCTTATGGTAGCAATACCAATAATCCCAATAACAACACTAGCTCCAAAACTTACATTTGCATTAAAACACATAATTATAGCTTCTCCTTATTTTAAGTATTAATTACTGCAATTTTTATAAGAAAGCCTAAGCTATTGGATTAGCAGGCTTTTTTTTATGTTTTTTCTTTAAGAACCGATTTTTAATAGCTGAGAACAGTATTAGTATCGTTTGTATTATTAAAGATTAGCTAATAAAAACAATAATAAAGGGTAGAAAGTTTAAATGATTTTTAAGGCTGGATAAAAAATAGCCGAAGTAAATGGATCAATTTATAAAACAAAATTACAAATAACGAAAATTCATAAGAAGGCGTACTAACCTAAAGATTGAATAGTTACCCAATACTTATAGCCCACAATAGCTTTTTCCCAGGTTTTAAGTTTATTTAAATCCCGTTTATAATATTTAGGCAAAAAATGCTTGTTAAATTTTGCTAATACTTTGAAAGTTTTCTTTTTCATAGCACAAGGATAGTTGAAAAAAATGTAAATTTAGGTAATATGAATTTTATTTTTTTTGAAAATAAGTCTGAACATAGCCTTGATTATTTTCTTATTATTGTTCTTTCTAAATTGCTATAAAACAAAGGAATGAGATTGATTTTTCATTTTTTTCAATCCTAACACCTGTTTTTTTAATAAAATATCAATCTAATTTTTAAACATCATAATTATGATCCAACCCAATTTAACCTGTCCTATTGCTTTTTTTGATCTCGAAACAACAGGAGTAAATGTAGCTTCTGACCGTATTGTAGAAATTTCTATTTTAAAGATCTGGCCTGACGGAACCAAAGAAATAAAGACCAAACGCATCAATCCAACAATTCCAATTCCCAAGCAATCATCGGAGATACATGGTATTTACGATAAAGATGTTATTAATGAGCCAACTTTTAAAGGCATCGCTAAAAGTCTTGCAGAATTCCTGAAAGATTGCGATTTGGCAGGGTATAACTCCAATAGATTTGATATCCCTGTATTAGTTGAAGAATTTATGCGTGCGGATA
Source organism: Bacteroidota bacterium (assembly GCA_040388455.1). GTDB lineage: Bacteria > Bacteroidota > Bacteroidia > 2-12-FULL-35-15 > 2-12-FULL-35-15 > 2-12-FULL-35-15. The sequence goes on along the minus strand of JAZKBX010000010.1, from coordinate 21,121 downwards.
TAGAATTTGATTTAAAAGGCAGACGTTTTGTGGATATTCAAAATATCTTTCATCAAATGGAACAGCGCACACTTAAAGCAGCATACAAGTTTTACTGCGGAAAAGAAATTGTAAATGCGCACAGTGCTCAGGCTGATATTGAAGCTACTTATGAAGTGTTTATGGCTCAACTTGAACGCTATGATGGTGTTGAATTTGAAGATAAAAAAGGAATTAAATCCATTCCTATAAAAAATGACATCAATGCCTTGCATAGTTTTACGAATATCAATAAGAATGCCGATCTGGCCGGTCGTATTATTTTTAACGAACATGGGGTGGAGGTATTTAATTTTGGTAAACATACCGGAAAGTCTGTAGAACAAGTGTTACGTGATGAGCCATCTTATTATTCATGGATGTTGAATGGAGATTTTCCTTTATACACCAAAAAAGTATTGACCGATATTAAACTACGATTGGCTTTTAATAAATAAACGAGAGAGATTTAGAGAAATGGAGATTTGATGATTTGGAGAAGTAGAAAATTAGAGAATCAGAAATTTAATAATTTTATACTTCTCAAAATCACTAGATCACTAAATCAACAATTCCCTAAATCACCAATTCTCTAAATCAACAAATCTCTAAATCTGCAAATCAACAATTCTCTAAATCAACAAATCTCAATTTCTCTAATTCAATTAAAATGAAAATAATTTGCATAGGACGTAATTACGCTGAACATGCCAAAGAAATGAACTCGGCAATTCCATCAGAACCTGTGTTTTTTTTAAAGCCCGATACCGCATTAATAAAGGACAATCAGCCATTTTACTATCCTGATTTTTCAAAAGAAATACATCATGAAGTTGAATTGGTTTTAAAGATCAATAAACCGGGTAAAAATATTCAAACTCAATTTGCAAATAAGTATTATAATGAAATTGGCATAGGAATTGATTTCACCGCTCGTGACATTCAGGCCGAATGTAAAAAAAATGGTTTGCCCTGGGAAAAAGCAAAAGCATTTGATGGAGCAGCACCTATCGGAAAGTTCATTGATAAAAAACAGTTCACTGACGAAAAGAATATTAACTTCCATTTAAAGATCAATGGAAATAATGTTCAGGAAGGAAATACAAAAGATCTATTGTTTTCATTTGATACAATAATTGCATACATTTCAAAATATTTTACGCTTAGAACAGGTGATTTAATATATACAGGAACCCCCGAAGGTGTTGGGCCCGTGAGAATAGGAGATAGGCTTGAAGCATTCATTGAAGATCAAAAACTGCTTGAGTTTGAAATAAAATAATGCCTCTCCCGTTCAATCTCTCTCCTTAGGAAGGGATGCTAGACGGAAAGAAATAACTAACAACTATCAACTATCAACTATCAACTAACAACCATTAACTATAAAACAAATGAAAAAAAACATTATTCCAACCATTGCATTGATAATTATGTCAATCACTGCATGTACAAGCCAAAGTTTGCAGCAAAGAGCTGCCGCTGCAAAAGCTGCTGCCGATAAAGCCCTAAAGGATAGTAAAGGTGGTGGTACAAAACCTTTAAGTAATGATGAAGTAATAAAAGGGTTAAAAGACGCATTAACTGTAGGAACCAATAATTCTACAGGGATCGCATCTAAAGTGGATGGTTATTATAAAAATCCTAAGATGTTTATTCCTTTTCCTCCTGAAGCCAAACAGGTTAAAGATAAGATGGATGCTTTAGGGATGGGGGCACAGACAGATAAGTTTGTAATGACTTTAAACCGTGCTGCTGAGGAAGCTGCTAAAAATGCTGCTCCTGTGTTTATTAATGCGGTTAAAGGAATGAGCATTGGAGATGGTTTTGGAATATTAAAAGGTGCTGATAATGCTGCAACACAATATTTAAAAGATAAAACCACAGCAGAGTTAAAACAAAAATTCACTCCCATTGTAAAAGCTGCAATTGATAAAGTGGAAGTAACCAAATACTGGAATCCTATTATTACTAAATATAACAAAATACCGATGGTTCAAAAGCAAAACCCTGATCTGACTGCTTATGTTACCGAAAAAGCGATGGCGGGTTTGTTTCTGCTTTTAGCTGAGGAAGAATTGAAAATAAGAAAAGATCCTATGGCACGTGTTAATGACATTTTAAAACGTGTATTTGGCAGTCTTTAATTAATTGAGTTGGGTGTAAATAAAAAATCCGTTACGTAATACGTAACGGATTTTTTTGTGTCCATAAGTTCTTGTTAATTTGCGTTCGATTGTTAATTTGGGCTAAAGTCCAATAGGAAGGCAATTCTCTTTTTAGCATAAAGGCTGCGTTAGGGATTGCAACGTAAATCCTTTTCTTTTTAGAAAAGATTGAAGTGGAAAGCCCGCCCCTTTCTTTTTTCAAAGAAAGGGAAACGCCCAAGTGAAAATTTTTTAGATAATTTTTATTAATCGAATCAGCTTATTAATAAGCCCAGGAAGAGGTAGTTCCAATAAAAGGCTGAACGCTCATTACCGGGATTTTTGAATGATTCACGATCTGTTGAGCATAAGGGCCAAGTAAACGGCCGGTTATATTTTCATCCTGATCGGTCATTATAATAATTAGATCAGCACCAGTGGATTGTGCATAATCAGCAGTCATTTTAGCTTGATTTTTGCCATGAATGATTTCTTTTGTACAGGTCAGATCACATTTTTTAACGTATTCTTCTATTTGCTCCAGTTTAATTTCAAATTTATGAAGTTCTGTTTCCTCTTCAAAATCAGCTAAACCAACAATATGAAGTTTTGCCTCAAACTGTCGGGCTAACACAATTGCATGATTGACCTTTTGACGCGAATGAGCTGAATTATCAATTGGTACAAGTATATCTTTAAAACCTAATTTTTGAGAATGTGTTTGAACGGATATTACCGGGCATTCTGCACTTGTAACTACTTTGTAAGCATTGCTTCCTACAAAGAACTCAGCAAATCCTGAAGTACCATGGGTTCCCAGTATTATCAGATCAACATTGTGTTCTTTTGATACTGAAATAATTTCACTAAAAATAGTTCCATTTGCGGTGATACAAATTGATTTTATTCCATGTTCCGAACGAATAGTTGCAGCCAGCGCCTCTAATCTTTTTTCTATTGAATTTATAATATCATCCGGTGGTGCAATGCGCATTTCAGGAACTACAATACTGAATTTTTCCCAATGTTTTTCTACCACATGTAAAAGTACCAACTCTGCTTTAAACAATTTTGCAGTAAACGTTGCATGCTCAATTGCCAGCATAGAAGTTTCTGAAAAATCAATTGGGATTAGAATTTTTTCAATTTTAAATGGTTGCATATTGATTTGGAGATTTGGGGATTTGTTAATTTAGAGATCTATTGAATTAGGAATATGGAATTTATTGAATTAGTAATATAGTAATTTGTGAAATTTAAAATTTTCCAACTCTCCAACTCTCCAATTCACCAATTCTCTATCTATGTTAATACGGATTTGCAAAAAGTGTTGTATCTTTTCTCTCAATTGGTGTTATGCTCATTACCGGAATGGTTGAGTGGTGGATGATTTCCTGTGCCGCTGAACCAATAAAATATTTTGTAAAATCTACCTCTTGTTGAGTCATGATCATTATCAGATCGCCATCTACCTGGGTAGCATATTCCAAAATATTTTGAGCAAGTGTTTCATTGCTTTTTATACTTTTAATAATTTCGGCAGTGCATTCAACACCTTCTTTTTCTAAAAATGCTTTAACCTGTCCTAATTGACGTGTAAGACGATTTACTAAAAACTCATCGGTGGTAAATAATACCGAAACCACACGAACGGCAGCACCATTAAATAATCTTGAAAGTTCTATTGCTTTACCTACTTTTTCACGTGTTTGTTTTGTCAGATCGAGTGGTAGCACAATGTTTTTACAACCATTACGGTGATGTTTTCCTCTGATCGTGATAACAGGAATTTTTGATTCCCTTGCAACGCGCAACGCATTTGAACCAATAAATCGTTTTTTTAATCCTTCTCCACCATTAGTCCCCATTATTATCATTGTTGCATTGATAAGGTCCGCAACTTCTGCTATCTTTTCATAAATAACACCTTTTGCAATCAGGGTGTTTACAGTTATTTTACTTTTCTTTTCAACAGCAGCCGCCAATAGATCCAATTGATATTGAACATTTTTTCTGTGATCCTCATGTTGTTCACTGGAAAACAATTTTACCAGCATCCCACTATCCTCAATCACATAAAGCAAGGTAATTTCAGCATGATATTCCCTTGCTAAAGTATAAGATTGTTCTAAAGCGATATTTGATTGTTCCGAAAAATCGGTAGGTACTAATATTTTATTGGTATGTTGAATCATAAATTTTGAATACTTTTGGTGATATTTTAATAATTAAACCAATTGTTTAATAAAAAACAAATTTACAAAATCCTTTTTAAAAAGCTAACAAAATGAACAATATCATTCCCGAAACAGAGCTTATCCTTAATCCGAATGGAAGCGTTTACCATTTAAAATTATTACCTGAAAATATTGCTGATAATATTATCATTGTTGGTGATCAAGGCCGTGTTGAAGCCGTTTCTAAGTTTTTTGATGTCATCGATTTTAAAATGCAAAATCGTGAATTCATCACTCATGCTGGAACTTACAAAGGCAAACGGGTGATGGTTTTATCGTCCGGTATCGGTACCGACAACATTGATATTTTAGTGAATGAATTGGATGCAGCAGTAAATATCGATTTGAAAACACGCACCATAAAAGAGCAAAAAAGAAGTTTAAATATAGTACGTATCGGTACATCCGGAGCTTTGCAACAGGATATTCCGGTGGATAGCTTTGTTGTTTCAACCCACGGTTTGGGTTTTGATGGTTTAATGAATTATTATCTCGATCTGCCATCGATTAATGATAACGAAATTTCTGAAGCCTTTATAAAACAAACCAACTGGAATAAAAATTTGCCCTTCCCTTATGTTGTTAAAGGTTCCGAAACACTGATCAATAAGATCGGTTTTGACCTGATAAAGGGTATAACTGCAACAGCACCAGGGTTTTATGGCCCGCAAGGACGTAAATTACGTCTTAGCCCATGGGTTGAAGATTTTAATCAGCAATTAACAGATTTTAAATTCAAGGAAAATCGTATCACAAACTTCGAAATGGAGACCTCTGCACTCTATGGTCTGGGTGGATTACTTGGTCATCAAACCTGCACCGTTTGTGCCATTATAGCAAACAGGGTTGCCAAGCAATACAGCAAAAATTATCATGTAGCTGTTGAGCAATTAATACAACTTGTATTAGAGAGATTAACAAAGTAACGTTGAAATCTTCTTGATTTTGTAACAAATACCCTGAATATCCGGTATACTTTTGCAATAAGATTCCTGCGAATTAGAAACATCAACGAGTGCTGAGTCCTTCAATGAAGGGTGGGTACAAAATTTGTATGTTTTTAGTTAGTAAGGAATAATAATTAGTTTGCATTCGTAATTCTCAGGATATGAAAAAAAAGGAACTAAATGCGCTTATCAGCTTACTTGACGATCCTGATGAAAAGGTTTTTGAACAAGTGAGCATGAAGTTTTTATCTCTTGGAGAAGAGATAATTCCTGTATTGGAAGACGCCTGGGAGCATTCCTTTGATACCCTTATTCAGAATCGCATCGAAAACATTATTCATCAGATACAATTTGATCTGATGAAAGATGCTTTAAAAGAATGGTCTCACCCTGAACAACAAAACCTGCTTGAAGGTGCATTGCTTATTGCAAGATATCAATATCCGGATATTGATATTGCAAAAATTAAAAAGCAGGTTGACCAGATCAAGCAAGATATCTGGTTGGAGTTAAATGAAAATTTAACCGCTCTCGAAAAAGTGAAGATCATAAATCACATTATTTTTGATGTGCATAACTTCAGTGGAAACACTACTAATTACCACGCTCCACAAAATTCATACATCAATAATGTTTTGGAAAGTAAAAAAGGCAACCCGCTTTTACTTGCCATAATTTATACCATTGTTGCCCAAAGCCTTGATATTCCTATTTATGGAGTAAACCTGCCTGAACATTTTATTTTATGTTATGTTGATGTAGAGCACATGGGAGTGCCTTCTACGCCAGGTAATGAGGGAAGCAATGTATTATTTTACATTAATCCTTTTAGTAAGGGAACAGTGTTTGGCCAAAAAGAAATTGATGCCTTTTTAAAACAATTAAAATTAGAACAGAGCCCAGGCTTTTACGAGCCCTGCTCTAACCTCGAAATTGTTAGAAGACTTCTCCGCAATCTTATTTCGTCCTACGAAAAATTAGGGTATCCCGATAAAAGCGCTGAGTTGAAAATATTGCTTGATTCATTGGGATAGCCATAGTTCGGATTTTTTAGAATTTCATTTTGGGCGTTCCCCTTCTGAAAAAAAAAGGGTGGCTTTCCATTTCAATCTTTTCTAAAGAGAAAAGCCTGCCCGACTGAAAGACATCAGTCGTTTCGGGCGGGGATTTACGCTGAAATCCCTAACGCAGCTTGAAATTCAAGATGATTGTTTTATCATTCCAAAACCGATTTCACGCAATTTATTACCTGAAATTTTAATCCAGCTCCTGTTTTTTTCTGAAAACACTAAAGGAAATAGCCTCTTTATTAAATAATTTGTTTTTTTTTAGATACATTTGTTATTCTGTAAAACAAAAAAAATGAAGGGTGCGTATCGCTTATTCTTATTGCTGATTTTTAATATTTCATCATTAATTTCTTATTCACAGGATTTTCATTTTTCGCAATACACGCAAACCCCTGCTCTGATAAATCCTGCACTTACCGGTGCCGGACATACTTTAAGAGCTTCAATAATCTATAAAGACCAGTGGGGTGGGGTTACAGTGCCTTATAAAACCTTTGGTGCCTCATTGGAATTAAAATTCAAAGCCAGTAACTGGGAAAAGGCCAAACTGAAAATGTCGAAGGCCTATAATAAATCGGTTAGCAAAATGGCAGGCGGTATTTCTTTTTTTAGTGATAAGGCCGGTGATGGAAATATGGGAACATCCCAGGTAAATTTATCTTTGTCAAGTTTTGTACCCTTAAGTAAAAAAAATATACTGTCCTTTGGTTTGCAGACCAGCGTAGTTCAACGGAAAATAGATTTTTCAAAACTTATTTTTACTGATCAATACAATGGTAAAACCTATGATCCCAATGTTATTAGCGGAGAAAACGCAAGTGCTCAAAATTATATTTATCCGGATGTTGGTGCAGGGGTGAATTGGAATTTCAGTTCTAATGAAAAATCCTTGGGTACAAGAAGAATGATTAAAACGAATGTAGGAGTTTCTATGTTTCATATTAATCAGCCAAAGCAAAAATTTTTGGTGGAGAGCGACCAGAAGTTAAATACCAGATTTGTTTTCCATGGTGATTTTTTGATTGGTATCAAAAACACAAATCTGGCTCTGGTACCAAGTTACCTTCTGCAATTTCAGGGAGTTTCAAAAGAGATCATGTTTGGAATGATCTGTAGATATTCATATGATCAGGAGTCGAAATATACCGGAATTCTTAAACAATCGGCTTACGGCATTGGTGCAGCATTCCGAAACAGGGATGCTCTTATAATATCAGCTTATGTTGAATCAGGGCAGTATACCCTGGGTTTTAGTTATGATCTTAATACATCTAAACTTACCTCTGCAAGTACAGGACGTGGCGGGCCCGAAATATTTCTTCGTTTCATAACTCCGAATCCTTTTTTGTATCAAATGAAAACAAAGTCCAGGTATAAATTATAACTGTTGCTATCAATTATTTTTTAATTTCAAGCATAATGAAAAAAGTTTTATATAGCATAGGATTAGTTGTAGGTTTTACTTTTACCGCCTGTGATTATGTCAATGATCCTTATCCCGAAACAAATGCAAATGTGAGTGATACCACAACATGCCCTGCACCGGTATTTCCGGCTCTTACAAGTCATATAAAAAAAATATTAATAGAAGATTTTACAGGACATACCTGTGGCAATTGCCCAAAGGCAGCTAAACAGTTACATGAGATCGATTCTATTTATCCCGGCAAAATTATCGGACTCGGATTACATGTGGGAGGGTATGCTGCACCAACACCCGGGTACAACGGCTCTGTTTCAACATCCTATACGGAGGATTACAGAACCACTGTTGGTGAGCTTTACGATGCAACATTTGGTGCCAGTGAATTCGGTTTGCCACAAGGTATGTTCAACAGAAAAGATTATGATGCTGTAAATAAAACGCATTTGCAATTTTATCCAAACTGGAAAACTTATGTAGCCGGTATTATAGCCGAACCTTCCGTAGTCGATCTTCAAATTAGTTCCGATTATACAAGCGCTACCAGAAAGGTGTGTACTGCTGTTCGCGATTCATTTTTAACTACAATGAGCGGGACCTTCAACTTAGTTGTTCTTTTAACTCAGGATAGCATTATTGATTGGCAGGATTATATCGGAGTAAATAAATCAGATTATGTTCATCGCCATGTTTTGCGTGATGCTATTACACCTTTAGGTGCTTTGGGTGAACTGATTGAAACCGGTACCTTAGCGGCAGGAACAACACATATTAAGCGTTTTGCCTATACTATTCCGGCAAGCTATAAAGGATCAGCCTGTGATGTTAGTAAATGTCACATAATTGCATTCGTATATAATACTGCCACTTATGAAATAATACAATCGGAAGAGGTTAAAGTAATTCCTTAATAGTGCAAAAAAGAATCTGTGTTTGTTGTTTTAAAACACAGGTTCTTAAATTCGTTTTTAATTTGTTATCATTGACAGGGGATGAACACAGAGATTCGTAAATTCTTTTTTTATTCGTTATTAGTAACCTTTATTTCTTTAGAAGTAAAAGCCCAGCAACGTTTTAATGCAGGAATAAAAGCCGGATTAAGTACTAGCCAGGTAGCGGGGGATAATTACAGCGGTTTCGATAAAGCTGGTTTTGCAGGTGGTTTTTTTGTCAGAGGATTATTCAATGAAAAGTGGACAGGCCAATTCGAGATCATATACATCCAAAAGGGTAGCAGGCACAATGCAAATCCCGAAAAAGGCGATTTTAACTATTATTATCTTGGATTAGATTATATAGAAGTTCCTGTGCTATTTCAGTATCATCAAAAAAAATTCACATACGAACTTGGCCCGGGTTTTAGTTATTTGATGAGGGAAAGGGAGTATTTAGACTGGCAGGATCTGACGGGAATGCGACCGTTCAATAAAAATGAAATAAGTATTAACATGGGAATCAGTTATACTATTTTTAACAATTTTGATATCAATTGGCGTTATACCAATTCTGTTTCTTCAATCAGAGATCATGCTTCCGGGGCCAGCCGGTGGTACAATCCCGGACAAACAAATAGTGTGATTGCTTTTACTTTAACATATCAATTTGCTGGTGGAAAAACGGAATAAACATAAAATAGTGGTAGCCGTAACAGGTGCAAGTGGAGCTATTTATGCAAAAGTATTGTTGCGTAAGCTTCAGGAATTGCACGAACAGATCGAGGCGGTTGGTATCATCATGTCCGACAATGCAAAAGATGTTTGGAAATTTGAATTGGGAAATACTGATTATGAAAAGTTCTCCTTTCCTGTTTATAGCAAAACTGATTTTTTTGCTCCTTTTGCCTCCGGTTCTGCTAAATATGATAGTATGATCGTTTGCCCTTGTTCTATGGGCACCTTAGCGCGTATTGCAAGTGGTATTTCCAATGATCTTACCACCCGTGCAGCTGATGTAATATTAAAAGAAAGAAGAAAACTAATTTTAATAACACGTGATACCCCTTTGAGTCTGATCCATATCAACAATATGAAAACGATTACCGAAGCTGGAGGGATCATTTGTCCTGCAAGTCCATCCTTTTATAGCAAACCCACTGATTTTGATGCGCTCGCTGCAACTGTAATTGATAGAGCGCTTGATCTCTGCGGCTTTGATCAATCTTCCTTTCGCTGGGGCGATAATTCCTGATTTTTTTCTCAAAAAAGTGTATTGTTTTTTACCTAAAAATACATGAACGTTTTTTGAATTTTTACAGCAATAATTTACGTTTTTTTTGCCTGTTCATAAAACCAGGTAGATGTTCATAATCCATAATCGATTGATTATGTTTGATTTACAGGTTTTGGGTTTGATTGTTTTTGCAGAATAAAAAACCGAATACTTAGATTATAGTGGCTTGGTAATCATGTTATTAATTCGTTGATAAGTATCTTTTTTTTTAACATTAGTTGTGACAATGATTTAGATCATAGAAGTAACTTTATGTTTTAATTAACGTTGTAATCATCGTTCTATTTGCTGAAATTTATTAACCTTAAATACTTCAAGCCATGTATGAATTAAGTAAAAATATATTAGAAAAAGTAAGTTTTGATAAAACACTGTTCCGGAAAGAATTGACAAAAGCTGTTAAATGGCTTAAACCTGATGAAAAAATGCTGTTAATGGTTTGGTGCATTGGCACATTCGGACACAAATATAAAGATGTGATCAATGAAGTTTACAAAAATATTACCAAGTCTTAATAGCTGGCTATATTAGGTATTACAACAAATTTTCTTTGCAGACCTGCCAGGTGTTTAAACACTTGACAGGTCTTTTTTTTGTTCTACAAAAAGGAGATAAATTATTTTAGAAATTCCAAGTTCCTTTTTAATCCGTTGAATTTAGTGCGCTTTACAGCAGAGTTTTTAAATACCCGCTTAAAGGTTTCTTCTGTTAATTCCTCCCAATCACTTTTCGTCATTCCCAGCAGGTCATCCTTGGGTTGAAAGTGCTTTTCTTTATGAGGTTTCGAGAATCGGTTCCAGGGACATACATCCTGACAAATATCACAGCCAAACGTCCAATTATCAAATTTACCTTTTACTTCGTTTGGTATGTTTTCTTTCAGTTCAATAGTAAAATACGAAATACATTTACTTCCATCCACTACGTAAGGCGCAACAATAGCATCTGTTGGGCAGGCATCCATACAGCGGGTGCATGTTCCGCAATAATCTTTTACAGGACCATCCTGTTCTAATTCCAGGTCAATGATCAATTCAGCAATGAAGTAAAATGATCCGCTGTTTTTATTGATCAGGTTACTGTTCTTCCCGATCCATCCCAAACCGCTTTTTTTTGCCCAGGCTTTATCCATAACAGGTGCAGAGTCAACAAATACGCGTCCATCCACTTCACCAATGTTTTCTCTGATGAATTCTAACAACAGGTTTAATTTTTCTTTTATCACAAAATGATAATCCTCTCCAAAAGCGTACTTACTAATTTTGGGGGCTGTTTCATCTAGTTGTTTTTCGAAAGGATAATAATTGAGTAACAAGGAGATCACTGATTTTGCCCCTGGAACAAGTAATCGGGGATCTAATCGTTTATCAAAATGATTTTGCATGTAGCTCATTTGCCCATGCATATTATTGTTGAGCCAATTCTCTAAACGTGGTGCTTCTTCTTCTAAAAAATCTGCTTTTGAAATACCGCAATAATCAAATCCCAATCGTTTTGATTCGGATTTAATTTGTTGAGCATAATTAGCTTTTGCGGATAAATTCATGGCTTCAATAAAATGTCATTTTGGTGCTGTGTATTATGGTACGCTGATTTTCGCAGATTGTTAAGATTAAACTAAGATTTTGTAACGTAAGTAATTTATATGATTTGCCTTTGGCGAATTGATTAAAACCACAACAATTACCGCATAGGTAAATATCATATAATAAAAAAACATACAGTACTTAAATCATTTTTTTTTCATAACCATCTTAATAGATCCGCGTACCATAATACACAGCACAATAATTTAAATGTATTGCAAACCATTGTAAATTAAAGGGTACGCAGATAACGCAGATCCTTTATGATCAAACATGATTTTCTGCAGCTGGTTTGAAAAAAATAAAAAAACGCCCCGCAAGTATTGGCGAGACGTTTTTTTTAGATAATTCAAAAAATTAGTGCGTTGCTGCAGAATCTGCAGTAACTGCATGTGCTGAATCAACAGCAACTGTTTTTGTGGTATCCACAACTTCCACTTTTGGAGCAACTTCTTTCTTAGGTTCTACAGCGTGGCCTGCGGCTCCTGCTTCAGCACCGTGCTCTGTTGCATGTCCGCCCATACCTGTCATAGCCATTAGTTTGTCTTTCATCATAAAACCAGTAACACCTAATCCGGCTACTACCACTCCAATTATAATAAACATAATTAGTTTCTTTTTGGATTTTGGTTTTTCTTCAGAATGTGATTCTATATTTTTAGGATGCTCTTCATGTGCGTCATGGCCATGTCCTGCAGCTTTGTGTGCTACCTTTTTTTGAACTTTTTCAGGAGCTAAACCAAGCACATATTTGCGGTTCAAATGTTCAAGCACAAAAGCTTCTTGTCCTTTGAATTCAAAAGCAATACGTGATACAAGTTTAAGTTTGGAAGACTTGTGTTTAGTGAAAAAATCAGTAAGTTTTGCTTCAAACTCTTCGCTGCTCATTATCACGTGCGTGTGCTGATGTTCGTTTGTTTCTTCTACCCTACCAGAATTTTCAATTTCTGAATTGTCCATTGTAGCATCATCGCTTATCATGTCGTTTGTATCTTCACTCATAATCTTCCGTATTTAAGTATTAAGAATTTTTATTATTGTTTATTTGTTAAAGATATAAATATTTTTTTTGTTTTGGAAAGGCCTGATAATTAAAACAGGGATTAATTATTTTATTTTATCAACATCGTTAAAAAGAGTGTTCAACAAAAAAAAATACGCTAGTTCAGATCACATAGATTCATAGTGTTTTGAAAAAAAGCATACTCAAAAGAAGAAGAAAACTATGTAATGCTTTTTTTCTCCATAACGCTTTGTTTTTCTATCTCTCTATGTGGTTAATTTTGCTGCTCGAAACAACTTATTCCGTATCAAATAAACTTCCTTTATGAGCACGTGGAATTTTCCCAAGATGTTTGTATGCAAGATCTGTAGCCTCACGTCCGCGGGGAGTACGCATCAGATAACCTTCCTGAATTAAAAAAGGTTCATATACTTCCTCTATTGTTCCGGCCTCTTCACCCACAGCTGTGGATATTGTAGTGATACCAACAGGACCGCCTTTAAACTTCTCGATCAATGTAGAAAGTATGCGGATGTCCATTTCATCCAGTCCGTTTTTGTCAACATTTAAAGCGGAAAGGCTGATGTGTGCAATTTCGATATCGATTGAGCCATTGCCTTTTATTTGGGCAAAATCACGAATACGTCTTAACAATGCATTCGCGATACGTGGGGTACCTCTGCTTCTGCGGGCTATTTCATGAGCCGCTTCATCCGTTATCGCAACATTTAAAATGCTGGCAGCACGTATGATGATTTTTTTTAATAATGCAGAATTGTAATAATTTAAACGCGAGTTAATTCCAAAACGTGCACGTAAAGGTGCTGTCAACAGACCGCTACGTGTGGTTGCACCCACTAAGGTGAAAGGGTTTAATTTGATCTGAACACTGCGTGCATTGGGTCCGCTATCGATCATAATATCGATCTTGTAATCCTCCATTGCAGAGTATAAATACTCTTCTACTATCGGACTCAAACGGTGTATCTCATCAATAAACAAAACATCGTACTCTTCTAAATTAGTTAACAAACCAGCCAGATCGCCAGGTTTATCAAGTACAGGACCTGAAGTGATCTTTATATTCACACCTAATTCGGAGGCAATGATATTTGCTAAGGTAGTTTTACCTAATCCCGGAGGACCATGTAACAATACATGATCGAGTGCTTCGCTACGAAGTTTTGCTGCTTGTACAAATATTTTTAAATTCTCCACCACCTCGTGTTGGCCTGTAAAATCAGAGAATTCGGCAGGACGCAATACTTTTTCAAACTCTTTTTCTGAAGAGCTTAAATTTTCGCCTTCGGGATCTATATTCGGATTCATTAAGTAGGTTGATTTGGTAATATGTTAATTTGAAAATTTAATAATTTGATAATTACATTAACGAATTTTCAAATTTGCACATTTTCAAATTAGATTTATTTTACAATTAATTTTTTTGTGAAACGTTGACGGTCAACACAAAGTGTTACTAAATAAATACCTGGCGAAAGATCACTTTTTTCTGCAATTGAATATTGGTGATCTCCAGCGCTCAAATAGCCATTAAATAGTGATGAAACTTCACGTCCGAGGATGTCGTAAATTTTAAGTTCTACGTTTTGTTTATTAAGAATATTGAAAGAAATGATCGAGTTTTCTTCTACAGGATTTGGATACACATTAAAATCAATTGTGCTTGCAAGGCCATCCTCAATACTGTTAGCTCCGCCTAAATTGATATCGTCAATAAATACATTATTACCGCCATTGCTGGTAAAGCGGAACATAATGTATAAATTTGTTTGACCTGAATAACCCGAAAGCGAAACGAGATGTTCTGTCCATTGGCTTGTATTAGGCGTAAATGCTGAACTTTGAATGCCTGCCGTTGAAAGCGCTGCTCCCGATTTAGTATATCGTAATGTCCAGTTAAGCCCGCAATTAGTTGAAACATATACCTGTAATTTATCCACTGAGGTAGATGCTTTTTGTGCAAAAGCAACTTTAAAAGTTAAATTATGGGAGACGGTGATAGCAGTCATATTGATGGAAGGGCTTATTAATTCATCAATATAGGTATCGGATGTTGATGTGTTGGTTATCATTACTGATTTAGATCCGGTAGCAGCCGCACTTGTAGTTGTCACCCAGGTATTTCCACCGGGTGATTGATTGCGGATATTCCAATCCGTATTAGGAATTGAAGTTCCTTCAAAACCTTCGGAATAGAAAGTATTGCTATATGTTGCAGTAGTTGAATTAACAGTTACAAAACTTGTTTTGCTTGTGTTTACTGACCCGGAACCATCGGTTACAGTTAGTCCCACATCATAAACACCGGGTGTATTATACTGTATTACCGGAACAGAATCGGTTGATGTAGCCGGAGTGCCACCCGGGAAGGTCCAGTTCCAGGAAGTTGGGGCGCCATTCCAGGATAGATCAGTGAAGGTTAACGAATTACCCTGACAAACAGTATTTGCTAAATTGTTTGATTGAAAATCGGCTTTGCATAATACCGCTGCTAAACTCACTCCGGTTGCAGCAAGATTTGAACTTGTCCATAAACTGCTTCTTTGACCGGTTGAACTTGTTAAGGCATTACGCATCCTTGTTTTTTGTCCTGCTGTGTACATAGTAGGGCAGTAGGCGTATTCCATAAAATTCTGAACATTATCCAATGTACTTCCACAGGTAGCACCTGCAAGATTACAGGAGGTCCAACCTTCTGTAGGGGGCGTGTCTGTTACATTATCCGAGCCGCTACAGTCAACCCCCGGATCATTGGTATTGCCCCATGGATGTAAAAGATTAAGGAAATGGCCTATTTCATGCGTTAAGGCATGTGATCGGGTAGGGGTGCCTGTTCCGATACTACCAATATAAGTGGATAAAATAATTATACCATCTACGCTGGGAAATGCGGATCCCGGTAAATAAGCATAGCCCGCAGCACCACTGCTCATGGCTTTTACCACCCAAATGTTCAAATATTTATTTCGTGGCCAGGGGTTTAGTTTCGACCCATCGTCACCTACAGTGGTTTCTGTTGATAAGATACGATCGATCCCATTGGTACAAATTCCGTTAGGATCTTTTTGTGCTAAACGAAATTCGATCTCACAATCGGCAGCATCTGATTGAAATGCACTAACTGTATTTGCAGCTGTTGAATTCAGCATTCGAAAATCTTCATTTAAAATGCGCATGGCATCAAAAACCTGAGCGTCAGAAATATTTTCGACACCTCCCTGGTGAATAATATGAAATACTACAGGAATGGTATATATCGGGAGCAATTGTTTTCCAACATTATTTGAATAACCTGTTGCAAAGGCTTGTTGATCCTGCAATGCAGATATAGCTTCACGTTCAAGAAAGGCTTTCTTTAATTCCGGATTTGCAATAAAAATTTTGTTCATAGCCTCGGTGCTGCCACAATGTAAATAGTCGTCTTGCGAATAAATAAATTGACTGATGAAACAAAAGAAAAATGTAACTAAACCAATTGTAATATTTTTTTTCATGAGCTAACGATTTAATTTTTTTTTATTCGTAATCTTTTAATGACGACAGCACAGTTTTAATGCCGGTTGCATTTTCTAAAATATTAAAAAATTTTCTCGAAACAGTTGCAGGTTCAAGAAGTTGATTATTTACTTTGTATTCTATAAAATTTTCTAAACGGCTGAAATCCTCTTTTGATGCACTTCTTATCTCGTCCTGCATGTCCGTATTTACCACTCCGGGAGCAATAGAAAATATTTTGAATCCTTTATGAATAGATGATGAGGGATGTTGAGCTCTTATTTTTTGTTCTTCGTCCACCACACGGCTAAACATGTCTATTCCTGCTTTTGAAGCGCAGTATACCGCCCAGCCGTCAATAGGGGTTTTACCGGCACCCGAGCTCATATTTACAATTACTTTTTCTGCATCGGTAGTGTCGTAACAACTAATAAATGAATTAGTTAAAACACTTGGTGCAATTAAATTAAGTGTATAATTTTTTATAATAATAGATGCTTCTAATTTCCCTACCGGCTTAATAAAACCCAATGAACCTGCATTGTTTATCAGGTATATTTTTTTTGCATCGGTATGCAATTCAAATTTAAAATCGGCAATTAAATCTACATCTGTCAGATCTAAATTGTAATGCCTGTAATTAGGGTGGTTGATACTTCGTTGACGGGAAATGCCAATTACATGGTTAGATGGGTTTTCCAGTAAATGTTCGGCAAATGCTTTGCCGATCCCTCTGCTTGTTCCGGTTATATAATAGTAATTCACGGGTTCTTTGTATTTGTTAAGTATAAAACTAATCATTTTAAACAAAGAAAGCAAAAGGTTATTGACCTTTTGCTTTCTTTGTAA
>JAZKBX010000010.1:0-3999 GCA_040388455.1 Bacteroidota bacterium | reverse complement strand
AGTGATTCCACAACACCTGCTTTATCACGTTCCTCTTTTGGAATAGATGCATGCGTCATAGTAGCAGGGTGATTGATCAATGATTCCACACCACCCAAGGATTCAGCCAACGAAAAAACTTTCATGCTCGAAGCAATTTTAAAAGCATCTTCCTGTTTGTTGCCTTTTAATGAAAAGGAGATCATACCACCGAAATCACGCATTTGCTTTTTAGCAATTTCATGATTAGGACTGTCAGGGAACCCCGGCCAATACAGTTTATCAATTTTAGGATGCCCCTTTAAAAACTCAGCAATTTTACGACCATTATAACAATGACGCTCCATGCGGATGTGTAAGGTTTTAATTCCACGCAATACTAAAAAGCTGTCTTGTGGGCCGGGAGTAGCACCACAACTGTTATGGATAAATGCCAATTGTTGATATAAATTATCATCGCTCAAACACAAAGCACCCATGATCACATCACTATGTCCGCCTAAATATTTAGTAACCGAATGCATAACGATATCAGCACCAAGCGCCAAAGGATTTTGTAAAAAAGGAGAAGCAAATGTATTATCTACAGCACAAATCAATTTATTTGCTTTTGCAATTTTTGCGCAAGCTTCAATATCAATAATTTGCATGGTAGGATTGGTAGGTGTTTCCAGCCAGATCATTTTTGTATTTGCATTGATGTATTTCGAAATGTTGCTCGCATCTTTCATATCAATGAAATGAAATTTGATCCCAAAATTTGCAAATACCTTCGTGAACATACGATAAGTACCGCCATACAAGTCATCACCTGTAATTACCTCATCACCCGGACGAAGTAATTTAGCAACCGCATCAATAGCGCCCATTCCACTGGAAAAACACAAACCATATTTAGCACCTTCCAAAGCCGCTAAACAATTTTCGAGTGCAGTACGTGTAGGGTTTTTACCACGTGCATAAGCGTATCCTTTGTGACTACCGGGGCTTACCTGTGTATAGGTTGACGTTTGATAAATTGGAGTCATGATCGCTCCAGTTGTTGGATCAGGTTCCTGACCAGCATGTATTGCTTTGGTACCAAAGCCTAAATTTTTTGTATCTGCCATGTTTGAATTTTAATTTTGTTGGCGCAAAGGTAATTGTTTTAAAAATGTAGGGAGATTTTTTTTAATAAATAGGGTAATGGGTAGAAAAGGCGGGCTTATTTTGATTAAAAGTTGGTAAATATTATGCTTTAAAAGCAGTTGGAATTAATTAAAAATGGCTGTTTTTAATTTATAGTAAAGGGGAGGGTTACAGAGGTCTAAACACAATTGTCAAAAGACTAATAAAATGTTATTGAAGAAGTATTTTTTCTGTATGAATTTCCTTTTCGTCATTATACTTTACAAAATATATTCCTTTTGGGTAAGTAGAAAGGTCTATTTCGCATAGTTGTGTGATATTACTTATTGTATAAATTCTTTTCCCATAATTATTGAAGATTTCAATAGAATTTATTTTACTTCTGTTTTCATTAATTATATTTAATTGTCCATTGCTTGGATTAGGGTAAACAGTTATTATTTTGTCTCTTGTTGATAAACAGGGATTAATGGGATTGCAAACTGATGGACAGCCAATGCAAACAGGGCCGTGCATTCCCCAAGATGAATTACCTCCCCCCGAATAATGTCCTTCAGTTCCAACATACTCATAATTTGCACAATTTCCTTCGGAAGTCAAATTGTTCACTTGCATCAGGCCGAACGTAAGGAATTGTGCATCAAGGTCGTAATGGCCACATAACTCCCCGGTGGAATTAATCATCAGAAATCCGGGGGGAAGCACAGACACATTCATGTCCAAAATGACATTATTTGCAATGATTACTGTGTCAGTTTGAAGAGGCGTATTACCATTTGACCATGTAAACGAATCACTCCAATTTCCATCGCAAATGCTAACTATTATATTAGGATGTGTTCCACCAACAAAAATACTATCACAAAAATTACTTTCACATATTGGAATAGAATCAGAACTTGTTAAACAAACGTAATAAGTTCCTAATTGGCTGTATATATGTAATGGATTTGTTTCAGATGATTGAGTGCCATCCCCAAAATCCCAAATTACGTTTGCTGGATTTCCGTTAGAGACCATTAAAAATTGAACTGTTTTAGGATTCGCATGTGAAAAAAAGGAAAAAGAAGCCATGCAAGCTCCAACAAAAATAGAATCGCAATAAGTATTTGTGCAACTTTGTGATGAGTCAGAAATAGTTAGACACACATAATATTTTCCAGAAACATTATATTGATGAGACGGATATTGTTCCGATGAAAAAGCGCTATCCCCAAAATTCCATTGCCAACTTGTTGCATTAGTAGATGAATCTATAAAATAAATGTTATTTGGGGTGGAATAATTTATCGGATAAAAAAGGGCTTCGCAATTTTGTCCTTTAGCATGAATGATGACAACGATAAAAAATAAAAGTGAGAGAAGTCTCGGTTTGTTTATCTTACAAAAACCTAATTTGGGTACTAAAGTTTTTGTTTTCATTGTCTACATAAATTTAAATGACAATTATAAATTAACCGCTCCTCTAAAAGCACGCTAATAATACGAAACACTACGGTCTAAAAACACAACAGCATAAAGATACTTATTATAAATTCAACTTTCAAAGATTATAATTGTCGAACCGAAAGTTCTTTTGGTTCTGTTTTTTCATTTAATTGCCTTGTACCTAACGAGCGGCTAAGTGATGTAGCCGACTTCGTAAACAAAATTATAAAATTGCATCGGCAAAAAACAAATAAAAATAATTTTATGCCACGGTGAAATGTTTTTGCCACGTCCGATTTTCATTGTGAACTCAAATGATGAATCTGACTATTTAACTTAGGCAATTTTCGGTTATAGGGTGTTTTTTATATGTAGAACGGGTAATATAAAGTGTCCAGTTTTTTATTTTTTCCACCAACTATTGAGGCAACATTTTATTTTTTTATTAATTCAAAAAGATTTTTCGGGTCTTGGCGATTGTCCCAAAATGCAGTAATGATTAACTTATCCTTTGTTAGCTTATAAAAAACACTGAAATGTCCCATTGCAGATTCTCTTGTCCCGGGGTAGGTTGTTGATTTAAATGATTGAGGATGTCTTAAAATAACTTGTATTCGGTTTGCCGTTACCTTGATTAATTTTTCGGCAAAAATTGTCGAGCCATTACGTTTTGTCCAATATTTTAAAATTTCTCTTCTTTGCTTAGCAGCTGTTTCAGTCCAAACTACAGTCCTTTTAACCATTGCAAATCGTTTTTGTCTAATTGGCTTTGAGAAATGAGCTTTCCGCTTTTAATGTCCTTGTCACTTAATTGAAGCATTAATATTTGCTCCTCCGTTAATTTTACGGTGTCTTTGTCCACAGAACTAGTCTTTACCAATTGATAAAGCGCGGATAGATAATCCTTATTAGTAATTGTCAAAAGTTTATCGATAATATTATTTCTTAAAATGTCTGTTGTGCTCATAAAAATATAGTTTTATCAAATATCGTAATTTTCTGTCTTTTTACAAAATGTTGAATAAAGAATTCTTGTATCTATTTTATTTAAAATCAGGTAAGTTCAAAAAGATTCCCAACTCCAATAGTCCGCTCAACAGTGAATCCTTCTGCATATTCAAAACCTGCATCACGACCAAAAACAGTCATTTTACCCTTAACTACATCTAAAAAATTTTTCATTGAAATAGGTGATTCAGGCTCTGTTGAATCAGGATTATAGAACTGAGATTTGAATGCCTGAATAGCCTCCATTTTTTTTTCTACAAATGCGGTTATATCTACTACAAAATCAGGTTTTAATTGCCTGTCTTGTATATAATGATATACTGCTTTAGGCCTCCATGGTTTCTGGTTAACAGAATTAAGCTGTGTTTCAACTCGCATTAATCCACTGTAAAAACAAGCCTCCGAAACCAATGCGGATGCTCTTCCATGATCGGGATGGCGGTCACTTATAGCATT
>JAZKBX010000009.1:0-6942 GCA_040388455.1 Bacteroidota bacterium | reverse complement strand
CAATTATGGTAATAGAGTCGGGGCTATTGCTGCTTTTACATCCATATTCATTGATGACTTCAAGGTAATAAGTAGTGGTTACCTGCGGACCGGCAATAAGCGGTGAAATTCCAATAATACTGTCATTCGGAATGGAATCGTAAAAATTATAATTCACTGTACCTCCAATTGAACCATTAGCGGTGATGGTTACTGTATCTCCCTCGCAAATTGCATAATCAGTGGTTATAATAACCGCAGGTGTAGGTGCAGGTACTACATTTACTGTGAGCAGCGTTAGCGGGGAACTGCATGGATTATCACTGATAGTAAGTGTTACGTTCTTCGATCCCGGGGTATTCCAATAAACCACCTGGTTGGTAGCTCCGGAACCACTTACAAGTATGCCTCCATCAAAATCCCAATAGTAGGTAGCCGTTGAGCTTACAGTACCTGAAAATGTAATTAGTGTGTTTTCTCCACGGCAAATAGTATCAGGCAAGCTGAAAGCGGAGCTTGGAACCGGGGTTACAGTGATACTAACTGGCAACCTTGTAGAGCCACATGTGGTAAGCGAATCATAATATTCAAGATAAAAGGTGGTGTCGGCAATTAAATTGGGAGTAATAAATGTTGGATTGTCGAGTAACAACAGGTTGCCTCCCGTTTGAGCATCATACCAGTTAAAATTAGTATTACCTGAAGGGAAATTAGCACTTAATGTTGCTGAAGTTCCAACACAAATACTGGTACCTGTTGAAACAGGAAGAGGTTCAGCAACAATAAAACCGAAAGGAGTGAGTGTAATAGGGATCTCAGAAGTGATGGTGCCACTGTTTCCTCCGGTGGGAGCAGTGGTAGTGGTCAAAACATAATTAAAGTTGGATGGTGGGCCTGATTGTCCACGAACTATTGAAAGGATACATTCTTGGATCGGAGAAGGAAAATCGCTACCAAGGTTATAATTCATGGTTATGCTTCCTACCGGAGTTCCTGTATTGGTAGTGATGGAAACATACCAGTCGGCTGAATTTAGAATTACAGGAATAACAGTGTCGGCAGCCATATTAACCCATGCAGCCCCGGCTGAAGAAGTTTGGTTATAAACAACCGGACGAAATTTTAATGGTGTTGAATTTAAAACGCCAATAGGGAAGGTATAATTAGCAATACCTGCAATAATTGCCCTTTTTAAATTTCCAACCACATAATTACTGCTTGTTCCTCCTG
Organism: Bacteroidota bacterium; assembly: GCA_040388455.1. GTDB lineage: Bacteria > Bacteroidota > Bacteroidia > 2-12-FULL-35-15 > 2-12-FULL-35-15 > 2-12-FULL-35-15. The sequence goes on along the minus strand of JAZKBX010000009.1, from coordinate 5,733 downwards.
TTAATGAGGTAGTTGTGTTACTGTTGGAAAGATAGATCTCATATAACGTTGAAACAACGGTATAGGTATGTAAAACACCGCTAGTAAGGGTAAAGTTGTTTGTGACCTGTATGTTGGAACCCTGGTAAGTATCTCCTGAAGGTTTATTAATAGTAAAATTATAGAGAGTACTGCCTCCGGTTGTTATATTTTGATTCGCGATGCCATCTAAAATTACCTTACCGGTACCGGCAGTGAAAGTACTTGTATTATTGAAATCACCCCCTACATTCAGATTTAAGCTGCCCGCAGTCCAGGTGCCAAGCAAAATGGTAAAATCGTTTTGAACAGTAATATTACTTTGAGGGTCAACAATTACGGCTTTGTTTATTGTAAGATTATAAAAAGGACCGACTCCCGGAGTAATATTTTGAGTACCGTAGGAAGAGGAGTATTGAACATTTACTGTTCCTGTTCCGGGAACAAAAGTGCCAAGGTTATTCCAATGTCCGGTGAAATACATATCAGAGGAGCCTCCGGAGATACCGGTTGCGCCATTAAGAGTTGCTCCGGCAAGGATATCCACATTGTGGAGGATTAAACTGGTAACACCAGATACTATTGTATTTCCTGCAAAAGTTACCTTAACATTCGGAAAAGAAGTACTGTTTCTGTTAAATACCCCATTTTGTTCAAAATTTCCATAAATAAACGTGTTCACTGAATTGGCAGTAACACCCATTCCTGCACTTCCATTGGTATTATTAATAATTATATTTTGAAACCTGATGGTGCTTGAACCATTTATAGATTGTGCAGCATTGCCACTAAAATCAACAGTACTCGTTCCTCTGTTAAAAGTCCCGTTTATTGTCCAGTCGTCTTTTAAAGAAATAGTAAAACTTGAAGCATTCAAGGTACCCCCCGAATTCACCTGAACCGAACCGATTGTGATGTTACCATTTATAGTAATATTACCACCACTTACAATTACCGCCACGTCATTTTGACCGGGAATCACCCCGCCAACCCAGGTGGAAGCTAACAGCCAGTTTGCTGTAATGGCTTTACTGCTTATTGTTGCAGCATTCAGGGAATTACAAAAAAGTGAAAAAACGACAACAATACTAATCAGTGATTTTTTAAGCATAATACTTTGGTTAAATAAATTAAGAATATTTTTTTCTTTGTTTATTGTTGAAATACGATTTTAATAAAAGCGGATGTGTTTTCAGTTTTTAACACAACCAGGTAAAGTCCTTTTGAAAGTTTAAGTTCAGTTCCATCAATGGTAACTTTATGATTACCTGCGGCCTGATTCTCATTTTTTAAGGATACTATTTCTTTTCCCAAGATATCATACAATCCAACCTGTACTTTTTCAGATCTGGCCAACGTATAATCAAGTGTGGCAGAATTATTAAATGGATTAGGAAACAGATTTAATCCAACCACAGTGTTTTCTTCTTCAATACTTGTGGTATTAAGCACCAGCATTTGTCCGTTTGAACTGACAATGGAAGAAAAAAGACCAGCAGCGTTTTCTGATCGAACATTAAAATAATAAAGCTGATTTACCAACAATGGCAGCGGGTTATTGATGGCGATCATCTGCATAAAGTTATCGGTAGAAGCAACCAGGTCAGTGCCTCCTTGCGTTGTTCCGATTGAATAATGATATTTTACAATTCCAGAATTAGGATCCGAAGAAGGTGACCAGTTAGCTTTAAGTTCATTGGAAGAATAGGTTGAGTCGATATCAGCACCGGATCCATCGTTAATAAAAGCAATATCTGATGGAGGCGTCCAATCCACATCAATAGGAATAGAAACAAGTGGAGAGAGATTACCGGCAGAGTCGGTGACAATTGACTCCACTTTTCCGGCAGCTAAAGGTGGTCCCGAATTTTCAAAACGTATATCATTGGTATTTCCAGAACCAACATTTACAGTTACTGACGGAAGCCTTGAACGGAATGTTTTGAAGTAATTGATAGTCATGTTTGCATCACCTGTTCTGAATGAAACAGCATTACCCGTAGCAATTGGAGTAGCATCTGCCCAGCTTTCTGCAATAATATTATTAATGTAGATATCCATTTTTCCGGAAATACGGTCGTATACTAATTTGAAATCATAGAACTGACCTGCAACAAAATTATAATTTCTGCTTTTTACTAAGGTCATCAGGTCATTGGTAACTTTGTAAAATTCAAGTTTGTGGTCATCCATACTGAACCATACCGAATATGAATTTCCTCTATTTGGTAATGAAGCGCTATCACTAAAAAAATGAAGACCTGCTTTTCTGTTCGTTCCACTTCCATCAATTTTGGCATTCCAGTGATATAAATATCGGTTAGAAAGGTTTTGAGTTAAAGGAGCAGAAATATTAGAATTGGTCTCCAGATCATCACTTTGTTCAAGATAGCCGGAAGCATTTGCCCATGCGCCAGTGTGGTTGGTCCAGTCGGGATTAATAATAGCATTATCAAAGTTATCATTTGCAAAGCCTCTTGATCCGTTGGCTCTCCACTCTGTTCCATCAAAATCGATCACTCTGTAAAAGCTTTTACCCAATCCGGATCCTCCTGAATTATCAGTATCAGTAAAGTTTGCAGTAAAATTGCTGTTTTGCCAACCTGCTACTGGTGCAATAACAGTGGCTGGAGGAATAACATCACAAAAAGGAAGTATAAAGTTAGGGCCATAGGTGTACACATTTCCTGTTAAAATTCTCCAATAATAAGTGGCATTGGATTGAAAGTTAAGGGTAGGTGTAAACCCTGCCGGTCCGGTAAGCAGGGTAACATTGGAAGCTGGTTTGGTATAATAACTATTAAAAGCAGAATCCAGAGATACCTGTAAGGTCCAGTTCACATTGGAATTGATCCAGCTAAAGTTAACCATACCAGGTGAACAAGGACCAAAAGATACGATAAGATTTTCAGGGCAATCAATTATTGATACTGCTACAGAACGGCAGTTGGACCAGCAGCCCTGTGTACTCAGTGAGCGCAGGTAATAGGTTCCGGAAGCCGTAGCAATAAATGTACTGCTTCCATCTGTTATACTTACTCCGCAACTGGAGCCTTGCCAGTAATACGTCTCTCCTGCAGGCGCGTTAGGCATGGTAAGTGTTATTGAACCGCAACTATTTGTGGTGGCCGTAGGAGCAGGTGGCATTGCAGGGCTAGGTGATACTGTTACTGCAACGGAAGAGCATGAATTTGACCAACAGCTTCCTGTATTTTGTCTTGCTCTTAATCTATAGGTTCCTGAAGTGGGAGCAGTATAAGTTAGAGTTGAGCTGGCAGTGCTGGTTCCGCAGCTTGTGCCTTGCCAATAAAACGTAACACCGGCAGGCGGGGTTCCTCTTGTTAATGTTTGACTCCCACAAAGATTTGCAGTCGTAGTAGGAGCAGGTGGATCATTTGGGATATCATTTATAGTTACCGTCACAGAACTACAGGTTGACCATCCGTTAGAGTTTTTTGCTCTTAAATAATATGTTCCGGATGTACTTACTGTATAGTTTACAGCTGAATTAGCCACACTTGTTCCGCAGCTTGTTCCCTGCCAATAATAAGTAGTACCTGAAGGAGGGCTCGCTCTGGTGATCGTTTTATTTCCGCAGGTATTGCTGGAAGTAATGGTTGGGGCAGGTGGTGGAGGTGTTGGATTGTTGCAATTATTGATGATGCAATAATAATAGGGCCAGTTCCAGTTAATTCCCGGATCGGTATGGCTTTGGCTGGAATAGTGTTGATGACCTTTTATTCTGATAGCATTTGCAAGTTGGCAGGTGCCGCTACCCCCGTTGCAGGATGGTCCGTTGTAACAACTTGTAGGTAGAATTCCATAACCTGATTGCGTAATATCTTTTGAAAGGTTACCTGATCCTGTATACATTGCAACGGTGTACCATGACGAATTGTTTATGTATCCTTCATGCTCAATACCTATTGTATAAGGGTTATGATTCCCTACATGCCATCCCTTTTGGTTTTCACGAACCATTTGGGTTATTTGTCCATCCGATGATCGTGCTACATAGTGGGCGGAAACATTTGCATTACAGTTTTTAAACCAGGAAATACATCCTGCATAAGAGCCTTGTACTGTATGAATAGTTATTGCAGAAACAGCAGTTCCGCCTCTGGAGCTGTAATTACAAGTTGTTGGATTCCATATTGCCGGACCAAAATCAGTGCTTTGTACTGTTGGGGGAGGTGGAGTGCTAAGACTTTTCTGGTATTGATTTCCATTTTGATCAATAATTGATCCTTCAGAAATGCTTACATGAGGAGAACTCAATATTTTATAATTAGCTTCACCAAAAACGCTTACCAGATTAATAGCGTATTCTGGAAAAGAATAAGAAACCTGATATTCTTTATTATTAAGAAAAGTAAAAATGGAGTATAACTGTGAGTTAAGAGCAAAGTCATTTTGCAGATCACCATCAGGCAGCTCACTTAAAGCAATAAGAATTGAAATCTGACTTTCAGGGCTAATCCCTTCAATAGCAGATTGTGAAAGCAGGTAAGCGTAAGCTTTAGCATAGGCACTAATGTTAGTGCCCGGATCATTAATGATATCTGTTATTTGAAACCCAGACAGTTGAGAAACCAATTCCAGGTTGTTTCTGAAATAATGTTTACCATCCAGTGTGAGCCCCATTACTCCGTATGCTTTAGGTAATTCAATACAACTTTCATGATCACCAACGTTGTGAGTTATATGATCAAAACGGGTATTGCAAAAAGAAACAGCTTCCAGCACTCCTTTTGGGATTTGAGGATAGCTGATATATGCCTGGTTAAACTGTGCCTGATAGTTGTTTACGGCCGGGATGTCCACTTGAGAAAAAGAGAAATGGAAAAGCCCTGCGGAAAGTATAAAAAGTAAATATTTTTTCATCAGAAGAAATTAAAAGTTGGATTGCAAATATAAACAAATTTAAGTGATTCAATGGGTTGCCTAATGCTTGTTAAAAACCTTTGGCAGCCTGTTTATTGAGGATATTTCCTTATTAAACAAAATTGAGTGCCGTCAGCAAAATCAATCAAATACAATTTTAATAAAAGCGGAGGTGTTTTCAGTTTTTAACACAATCAGGTAAAGTCCTTTAGAAAGTTTAAGTTCATTACCATCAATAGCAATTTTATGATTACCTGCTGCTTGACTCTCATTTTTTAAGGATACTATTTCTTTTCCCAAGATATCATACAATCCAACCTGTACTTTTTCAGATCTGGCCAACGTATAATCAAGTGTGGCAGAATTATTAAATGGATTAGGAAACAGATTTAATCCAACCACAGTGTTTTCTTCTTCAATACTTGTGGTATTAAGCACCAGCATTTGTCCGTTTGAACTGACAATGGAAGAAAAAAGACCAGCAGCGTTTTCTGATCGAACATTAAAATAATAAAGCTGATTTACCAACAATGGTAGCGGGTTATTGATGGCGATCATCTGCATAAAGTTATCGGTAGAAGCAACCAGATCAGTATCTCCTGGCGTTGTACCGATGGAATAATGATATTTTACAACCCCCGAATTAGGATCCGAAGAAGGTGACCAGTTCGCTTTAAGTTCATTAGTGTTATACGTGATGCTGATATCGGCACCGGAGCCATCATTAATAAAGGCTACGGTTGATGGAGCAGTCCAGTCCACATCAATAGGAATGGAAATAAGCGGAGACAGGTTACCGGCAGAGTCTGTAACAATGGACTCCACTTTACC
>JAZKBX010000008.1:0-1903 GCA_040388455.1 Bacteroidota bacterium | reverse complement strand
AAAAGAAATATTTTGAGCTCAAAATTGCCATTCCAAGGAAAAGGCCGCGTTAGGGGGGGTGAGATTGCTTCGGTCGTAAAAACTCCCTCGCAATGACGTTCTGAATGGGGCTTTTTTAATTGAAAACGGTTTCCTCAAAAAGAAATATTTTGAGCTCAAAATTGCCATTCCAAGGAAAAGGCCGCGTTAGGGATTGCAACGTAAATCCTTTTCTGTTTAGAAAAAATTGAAGTGGAAAGCCCGCCAATTCTTTTTCAAGAATTGGAACGCCCAAATAAAAGTTTTCAGAAAAATTATTGCTCAAACTCAGGATAGAAATAACCCCGATAAGCATCTCAATCAATAATTTACTCAACTACTACCCTTTTGGTGTAGCGGTAATTATTGTTATTACCCACCATCAGGTAAATACCCGGTTTCAGCATTTCAGGGAATGATAAAGAAAAGTTACCGGCTTCAACAGTTACCGCTTTTTCGAAAACAGAGCGGCCTAAAACATCATATACAGCAATGGTTAAGGATCTAATATCAGTATCGGTATTGACAAACTTCCCGTATAAAATGCTGCCATCAAAAGGATTTGGGTAAATATCAAACACAGAAGCAACATCTATTTCAACAGAAGATGTAGATAAATTAGGTCCGGTTATACAAATATCAAAGGTGGTGGTGGCTGGTCCGATAGAACCAAAATCGTAAGTACGGATATAGTAGGTGGTTCCAATGGTTAAACCTGCAGTGGTAATGGATTCGCCCACACCAGGGCCAGCATTATCGGCACATTCAATTTCTCCGGAAGTGCAGGAAGTGTAAACACTAAGCACAGGGTCGAAATCGGTGGAAGGGTCCAATGTTATTACATGTGAGGCGGATGTAGCTGTGAATTTATACCATACATCCTGTAAAGCGGGGCTTCCAAAAGGATCACAAGTTGGCGCTGCCACACCACTTGCGGTAGCGTAAGCAATGTTGCCCGGGGTGTTCACACAGGTAGGGTTTGGAGTAAGGAGTTGTGCAGCTGAACAATTGTCGTTTGCAGGGCTTATTACGTTTATATTAATGTATTCAGCGGTGCTTTCATTGTGTATCTTATCGCAACTGGTGATAGCATAAGCAACACCGGGATAATTGGTGATGGTGATGGTATCGATATAGGTAATAATGGGATCGGGTGAAATAAATAATATTTGCTTGGCATTGGTGATATCCACCGCGCTTCCGTCAGTGCTTCGGTATATTACAAAGTATTTGGCGGTATCGCCATCGGTGGCAGCAAGGGGCACCTGCCAGTTAAGGGTAACGGTGGTAGGCGTTGTGGCATACGTAACCGTAACAGGAGGCAAAGGGTTTACAGCATCTATCCAGGGCATGGTGGGTATTAAACATTTGTATTTATTGAAAGAGGTACTTAAAGAATCTGACAAATTTTTCATGTTATTTTTAATGGAAGTAGCATTGTAATAAGATTCTCCCTGTGCCTTGAAATTTATCAAACGGGTGCTGTTGACCTGATCTAAAATATTATTGATGGCCCAGTTGCCACCGCTTGGATTTAATTGGTAAGAAGCCATTCCGGCATAACAATGCCTTCCATGGTTATTGGCTTGTGTACCCCACCAATCCACCAACGTGTTAAAATCCTGGTTAGTGCCTATTTTCCAGTACAATTGCGGAGCTACATAATCAAGACTTTGTGCAGTAAGCCATGCGATAGGGTCACAATAAATTTCACTGTAGGACGACAAACCTATTATTCCCGAAGGAACACCATTTTTCCAGATCCCAAAAGGACCAACACCAAACTTCACCCACGATCGTATGGATTTGATACTGTCGTTCACCATCTTTACCAACAGGTTCACATTATCTCTGCGCCAATCGTTTTTATTGGTAAAACCTCTCG
>JAZKBX010000007.1:0-10266 GCA_040388455.1 Bacteroidota bacterium | reverse complement strand
TGAAGAAGGAATTAAGAAGTTTCATACTTTTCTTTGGTATTTCGAGGGAAAGGAGCAAGCCGTAAACTACCCGCTGGCATGGGGGAACTATGTTTTTAGCCTTGAAATTAAGGATCAGGAAGCGGTTCAATTAGTTGTTGATACATTGCGCTTCGGAAAACCATTTTTTATATACTTTGGTCAGGATGCTATTATTGGGGACCTAAAGATCAACTTTAAGGAAGTGGTGGATGTTATGGATGCTCCTTCGCTGGATGGCTCTCCATCTGATGCGGAGTCCTATGCTGAATATGATCTGGTAGTGTCAGCTAACAAAGAGCAGAAAACTCTTTCTTTCAATTCATTAAATTTTTATAATAAAACAGAAATGTTGCTTGAATGGAATGAATATGAAATAAAGGTTTTGTACACGGAAATAAATTCTTTGAAATTAATGGTTAATAAAAAGAGTGGCGGAAAATGATCGAATTTTAATGGAAAAGCCGCGTTAGGGATTGCAACGTAAATCCTTTCCTGTAGCTGTTTAGCGGCAGGAAAGATTGAAGTGGAAAGCCCGCCCCTTTCTATCTCCCCCCCAACCCCCTCTCCAATTGGAGAGGGGATTAAGGGGTGAGGTAGAAAGGGAACGCCCCAATGAAGAGTTTTAAACAGATTGTTTTTATTTTATTTTATTTTATTGATCGAACTCAGTTTTACAAATAGCCATAAAACGTAATCATTTTTAATGAAAAAAATAAAATTAAGTCTGCTGATTGTTTTTGGCATGATGAACGTTGCATCAGCTCAAGAAGTAAAAAAAGAAATCAGCGATGCAAATCACAAACTCTTTTGTTTATACATTAACAGCCCGTTGGGCATGGTGAACAGGATCAGAGGTGAGTTTGAATTTCGGTTCAACCAAAAGAATTCCGCTCTGTTAAGCTTTTCAAGATATTATGGATTTACTCCCGGAATTCAATCCTACCTGGAGTACCGAAGATATTTTTTCAAAGGAATAACAACGACCCAATTTTTTTATGGAAGGGCAGGAGCGGGACAAACTTTTGTAAAGGGCGGTACTTATGCGTTGTTCGGTGCGGGTTTTGGCCAACAAATAGACCTTGGTAAATCAGAAGCTTTTACTATCCAATTTTCGGAAGGAATAAAAGTTTGTCCTGTTATTAGTGGAGATGTGGAAGCAGAGGCAAGTTCAGGGTTTCGTGGTTTATTTTATTTAACCGGCCCTGGTGCAGTACTTGCCCTGAATGTTAATTTTGGTTGGAGATTTTAAAAATATCTATTTTAATTTTAGTCATTTATTTTTCAATGTCCTCAATTCGGCAGTCTCAGACTGAGAGCTTGTCGAGAAAGAGTGGCTGATTACCTTAACGATTAACTTATAAAAGACTAATGAATCCCAGTCGTTTTATATATCCTTCCCCCGGCTTCGACCATTATTGGAAAAATGGGCATGGAAAAAAAATGCTCAAAAAACTGGAGCACATTCCGGATAGGCAGAGCATAGAACAGAATGTTCACCTGCTTTTTGAGTGTGATTCATTGGCAGATGAAGTGGTAAAAGAAGTGTATTTGAAGTTGGGATTTAAAGAGGCGGATGCCTTGATTTCAAGTGTTTTTTTGAAAGGGATAGACAATGTTCCCGATGTTCCGGAATGTCTGAAACAACTATTTTTAGAGGTAGATACCCTGCCAGTTTGGTTTGACAAGGATAAATTGGATAGGGGAGCTGCTTTTTGTCGCAGGTCGGGTGCAGCGGCTTTAATAGTGTTGCGCAACTATTGTTTAATGGGTGGATATGAATCGGCAGCTATCAACAAACCTTTGATATTTACCGAAGCGCTTAAAAAGGGTGCCGCCAAACGTATGGCTGAAACCATTGAGTTTTGGGTAAATGTTACCGGAGAAAATGCCCTGGATAGGTCAGAACAAGGTTTTAAGCATACCATTAAGGTCCGTTTGATACATGCCTACACGAGGGTAATGATCCTTAAAATGCCATTATGGGATAGCAATAAGTGGGGCTTACCAATAAACCAATGGGATATGGTGGCCACTAACCTTGGATTTTCATTGGCATTTATGGATGGTTTAAAGAATTTAGGATTCAAACCTTCAAAAGAGGAAGTGGAAGGACTTTTACATTTTTGGAAGTATATTGGATATCTGTTAGGAATTCCGCCTGCATACCTTCCCGATACGGAAGAACAAGCCATAGTGGAACTTTATAAGTGGACCATCACACAACCTCCTGCCGATGACGACACCAAAGCCCTGGCCTTAGCATTGATGAATGAACCGCTCCTTTCTTCTTTTCCGAACTATAAATGGCAAAAGAAATTGCTGATCAAAATACATTTGGGGTATAATCATTTTTTTCTGGGAGAGCGTTCCTGTGAGGCTATGGGATTACCTCAGACTAAATTAAGATACTTCCCCTACATTGTAAGATCCATAAAAAGCGTTCAGGAATATTTTGTGCTTTCAAATGATAAGTACTACAAAGCAACCGACAAATGGGGAAGAAAAAGTCAGGAAAAAATTAAATATTTGTTTTTGAAAGGGCATAATTCAATTTCTACCCCAAAGCATTAAATGGTGTAAACGGAAAGGGTGGATTTCATCGGCATTGTCATCCCGAATGGCTTTTTAGCTGGAGGGGGGGCGCTCATTTTTTATTATTGATCAAATTAGTTATTACTTTAACCATCATGTCTTTATCATCCGATTTAGATTCGGCTATCATTAAGGTAAGAGCAACCAGGGCATTATCATCAATTACTTTTTTTCCTTGATGATACAACAAGTTATTACGCTCTAAAAACCAAACGAACAGAAATGCCGCAATTCGTTTATTCCCATCTGAAAACGAATGATTTTTTACAACAAAATATAAAAGATGGGCAGCTTTTTCTTCGATAAATGGATACAGTTCCTTACTATCAAAAGTTTGATAAATACCTACCAAAGAACCTTGAAAAGATCTGTCTTTTTCATTGCCAAACAATGAGGAACCACCAAATTTTTTCTTTAATCCTTCAATGGCACTCTTTGCTTCTTTATAGGATATTCGGAAAATCTCCTGATTATTTGTTTCCTTAATTTCTAATGTTTGATGGTCGTATTGATCAAGTATATCCAAGGCAAAGCTATAATCGCTCAATACTTTTAATAATCCTTGTGCTTCGTTGCCGGATAACTCTTTTGTGTTAGAAATACTTTCCAGTAAACTTACGGCTTGCTTTAATTCCTGAAATTTATTTTCTGTTTCTTTTAATCGTTTTTCGTTAATGGCGTAGCCTTTTACCAGGTAATCTTTTAAGCGTTGTGTCGCCCATTGACGAAATTGGGTGCCTTGTTTGGATTTGACTCGATAGCCCACAGAAATGATTACATCGAGGTTGTAATATTTTACTGCTGTTTCCTGCGTCTTGCCTTGTATAGCGCCATGTTGAGTGGTATGTCGGAAATTCCGACATGCCAGATTTTCATCCAACTCAGCTTCCTTAAAAACATTTTGGATATGTTCAGTAATGGTGGTTCTGCCTTTCCCAAATAACTCAGCCATTTGAACTTGTGTAAGCCAAACAGTATCATTATCAAGATTTACTTGAAGTTGAATCTGATTATCAGGTGATTTATATATTTCTATTTCATTCATGTTATGCTGCTATACTATGGTTTACCAAATAATCTTTTAAGCATTGTGTCGCCCAAATTCTAAATTCAGTTGCTGTTAGAGAGTTAACCAATATAAAATTGAAATAATCACCTCAAGATTATAGAACTAAAAACGAAACATTAATGAAGTGTTTTTATGATTAAATTTCACTAAATATACACAAATCGACCTCCAAATCCAATTTTTTTCGCAACACAAAAGCTCTAAAAAAAAGAAAACCCCTTGATTATCAAGGGGTTTTGTGTAGCGAAAAGGGGAGTCGAACCCCTGACCTCAGGGTTATGAATCCTGCGCTCTAACCATCTGAGCTACCTCGCCATATTTTTTTGAGGGCGCAAATATAACATTTCTTAATTCATAAAAAACAGCTTTTGTATATTTTTAACAAATTGCATTCATTGACCAATGGATTTTTTTTATATATTGCGTCAATTTGTAAGAAACATACAATTAATATGGCAAAGAAACAAAGTACAATCAAAAAGGTGAAAAAAGCTGTTAAACCTGCTAAAGTAGCAAAAGCCATCAAAAAGGAGAAACCGAATAAAGTGGGTAAAAATATAAAATCATCTTCTAAGTCATCGCCAAAAGTGGCTAAGAAAAAAGTTGTTGCAAAAAAAGAGGCTAAGCCTGTAAAAAAAATAGCGGCTACTAAACCTGCCATTTCTAAAGGCGGAAAAGCAGCTAAACCTGTTAAAAAGGTTGTAGAAAGTAAAAAAATACAAAAACCGGTTGTTAAAGCCGGAAAAAAAGTGATACCCCAAAAAGCTGCTAAAGCTGAAAAGGAAATTGTTAAAAAAACAACCGTTTTAGTAATTCCTGCTAAAACTAAAGTTGCAAAACCTGCAAAACCTGCAAAAAAAGAAAAGGTAGCAAAAAAAGAAAAACCTGCAAAAGCTGAAAAATCCAAGAAAGAGCGGATAGATGAAGATGAGGACGAGGAGGCTTATAAAAAACCGGCTAAGAAATCAAAAGGTGGCAGAAAGCCAAAAAATAAAAATGATGATGATGATGAGCCTATCGTTGAAAACGATATTTTGATAGAGCAGCTTATCAATAGCACCAAACGTTTAAAAAAACCTTCTAAAGTACCTAAACAACTTAGAACATTCACCAATCCTATGGCTTCACTGACCGTAGCGAAACTGGTAGATTCAAATAAAAAAGGAACTTTTGTACCTAAAAAAGAACCTAAAGGGAAATTTGAGTTAGAGTATGTTTTACATACTTCAGCGGGAATACTTTATGAATTTCTGACTTCACCAAGTGGTTTAGCAGAATGGTTTGCTGACGATGTAAATATTCATGATGGTGTGTTTACTTTTTTCTGGGAAGGAAGTGAGCAAAAAGCAAAATTACTGGGCTTTAAGGACGACAAATTTGTTCGTCTTCAATGGCTTGATAAACCGGAAGGTACCTATTTTGAGTTCCGTATTGAACGCGATGAACTTACAGGTGATATATCATTGATCGTCACTGATTTCGCAGATGAAGCAGCTGATCAAAAAACCTCTAAACTGCTTTGGGACAGCCAGATAAACCAGTTGTTACACGTAATCGGATCTTACTAACATAAAAAATATTTGAGAAGTAGAGATTTGGAAATTTTGCCTGTTTGAAGATTTTATTTTAATCTCTAAATCAGAAGATCTCTAAATCTCTAATTTTTTTATTGATGTGAAAGCTATTTTCAAAACCAATGTTTCCTTTTTACTCCCCTATATCCTGTTTATTATATTGGGTGCTTTTTTGCTGGTAATAAATACAAAAACAGAAACGCATTTAACCCTCAATACCTTACATTCTTCCTTTTTCGATACCTTTTTTTACTACGCCACGTATTTAGGAGATGGCCTTATGGTGCTATTAACCGTTATTATTTTAATGGCTGTAAAATATAGGTATGCTGTTATTGTAGGACTATCCAATATTATTGCTTCAATAATTACTCAAGCGCTTAAACAAACTGTATTTAATGAGGTGGTAAGGCCCAAAAAATTTTTTGAAGGCATTCAGGAGCTGTATTTTGTACCCGGTGTAGAAAATCATTTATACTATAGCTTTCCTTCCGGACACGCCACTTGTGCCTTTTCATTGTACTTTGCTCTGGCATTACTTGTAAAAAATAAAGCACTGGAATTAAGCCTCTTTTTTGTTGCCCTATTGGTAGGGTATTCCCGTATCTATTTGTCGCAACATTTTTTTGAGGATGTTTATGCCGGCTCTTTGATAGCGATATGCACTACATTTATTGTGTATTATTTTATTCAAAAAAGTAATAAAAATTGGATGAATGGATCGCTTATTACATCATTTAAAAAACAATGAAATAGCTAAAATGAATTCAAAAGTTTTACGATATAACCTATTAATTGCCGGTGCAGCGTTGTTACTGTTCGTTCCTTTTTTAGGGGCAGTACATTTATTTGACTGGGATGAAATAAATTTTGCTGAGTGTGCCCGCGAAATGCTTGTTACAGGCGATTATTTTTCGGTGAAAATTAATTTTCAGCCTTTTTGGGAAAAGCCTCCTCTTTTTATATGGATGCAGGCATTATCAATGAATATTTTTGGAATAAATGAATTTGCAGCCCGTTTACCGAACGCAATTGCAGGTTGTTTTACCCTGCTGGTATTCTTTAATATTGGCCGAAAACTGGTTGATGAAAAATTCGGGCTGATATGGGCATTGGTCTATGCAGGTTCATTTTTACCGCATTTTTATTTTAAATCAGGCATCATCGATCCTTGGTTCAATCTTTTTATTTTTAGCGGAATTTATTATTTTATCCTTTTCAGTAATAATAATGCCCAATCCCAAACAAATAGTAAAAACACTAAACTATTACTGTTTTCAGCACTGTTCATTGGCCTGGGAGTATTAACCAAAGGCCCGGTTGCTGTGTTGGTTTTTGGTTTATGTATTGGTGTTTACTGGATCATAAAGCGTTTTCAGCCTGTTATAAGTATAAAGCAGATCTTTATTTTTGCAGGAACAGTTGCTTTTGTTGGTGGATTATGGTTTTTAATGTTGGCTTTAACAGGCAATGCAGCCATTATAAAGGAGTTTTTTGTGTACCAGGTGCGATTGTTTAACACACGTGATGCGGGCCATGGAGGTCCGTTCTTTTACCATTGGATAGTTCTTTTGATCGGTTGTTTTCCTTTGTCAATATTTGCATTGAGAGCTTTTAATCCTTTCCCCTCAGGTGAAACGCCTTATCAAAAACATTTTAAACTCTGGATGATGATCTTGTTTTGGGTGGTATTGATCTTATTCAGTATCGTGAAAACAAAAATTGTTCACTACTCCTCTTTATGCTATTTTCCTTTAAGTTTCCTTGCTGCTTATGCTGTTCATAAGTTAATGAATGCCGAGCTGGTTTGGAGAAAATACACGGGCATCCTGTTAATGGTTATCGCAAGTCTTATTGGCATTGCTATTTCGGCCTTGCCTTTCCTTGATAAGTATAAACAACAAATTATCAATGCCGATATTATCAAAGACAAATTTGCTGTGGAGAAATTAAAAGCCAATGTAAATTGGACAGGTTACGAATGGTTGATAGGAGTGGCACTGATAGTTGGGGTAGGAGGGATGCTTATTTTAATTAAAAGGAACAAGATAAAAGAAGGCGTGATCGGAATTTTTATAATCAGTCTGCTTGCCGTAAATATGGCCTCTTTAGTAGTTGCACCCCGTATCGAAAAATATTCTCAGGGAGCAGCTATTGAATTTTATGAATACCTGCAAAATAAAGATTGTTATGTAGAAACCCTTGGTTTTAAAAGTTATGCCCACTTATTTTATTCGCATAAAAAAGAACAGGCTAATAAAAACAGTTATACCTTGGATTGGCTGCTTACAGGTGAAATTGATAAGCCAACCTATTTTGTGAGTAAAATTACCTCTGCCGAAGAAATAATAAAAGGGTATCCTGATCTAAAAGAAATTTACCGCAAAAATGGCTTTGTTTTTTTTGTCAGGAAGGTGAAATAGGAATAATTAAACAATTGGACAATTTAACAGTAGGCAATAATTTTTAAGACTCCTAATTCTCAACTCCTTTTGAAATGACCGATTCGCTGCATATTTTTGAGCGTTTTCATGTTGAGTTTGTCGAAACATGTGGGCAGCCTTACGTATACTCTTCGACAAGCTCTGAGTGACAGCAGCACATTTGAACCTTCCTCAGAAATAGTAAAACAGTTAGATTTTAAAGAAGGTGCCCCTACTTTTTCTTCTGATAGATCTTCGATTTATTCATTCCCATCTTATAGAAAAAATGAGTGAAAGAAACACGTAAAACACCTAAACCATACTCCATACTTCGTTTGAAATTAATTGAGGATGCATCAGGGAAATATTTGGTAGGACAAGTAATTTCGGCAATTTCGAAGTCCGCCATAAAAATTTGAGAGATCATTTCATTATCAAAAACAAAATCATCGCTGTTGGCTTCATAATCTACTGTTTCCAGTACTTCGCGTGAAAACGCACGGTAACCGGTATGGTATTCAGAAAGTTTTTGATTGAGCAGTATATTTTGCGATAATGTTAAACAACGGTTAAATATGTATTTATACATTGGCATTCCGCCTTTTAAAGCACCTTTACCTAATATACGTGAACCAAAAACCACAGGGTACAGATCATTGGCAATAATATTTGCCATAGAATGTATTAAAAGCGGAGTGTATTGATAATCAGGGTGAAGCATCACTACAATATCAGCATTCAACTCAAGTGCTTTATCATAACATGATTTTTGATTACCACCGTAACCTCTGTTTTTTTTATGTTGAATAACATGTTTAATGCCAATACGGGCAGCTACTTCCACAGTATTATCCTTACTCATATCATCTACAAGCACTACCTCATCTACAATATCAAAAGGGATCTCATTATAGGTTTTTTCGAGTGTTAAAGCGGCATTATAGGCCGGCAATACAACTACAACTTTTTTATTTTTTATCATATAGGTGTTAGCTTAAAGGCAAAAATAACAATAATATTTTTATATAGGTTATTTAAAAAAAACAAGGCATTTAAACTTACTTAGCAAGTTTATATAAATCAATTTCTTTTGTTTCTAATGGATATAACAGGTAACTTTTGGGTACCAAATTATCAGACAAATTTTTTCTGATAATAAAGTACTCATATTGCGTGTTGCCATCATCTGAACTAATATAAAAATTTCGAATAAGATATTCTCTTAAGCTATTGTCTTGGCCCATTTCAGGAGGTATGCTAACAATGTTTCCATGAGGAATTATTTTTCCAATATTATAAATATCAGATAATAATTTTTTATCCCGTTTGGTCTCACCAACTTTTGAGATCGTAAATGTTAATGAAAACAACAATATGATAAAAGTTGTCCATTTAGCATATTTATAAAAACTTCCATCTAAGTTTATTTTTTCTACAAGAATTCCCATTCTATCAGCCAGGAAGGCGGCACCTGCCATGGTGAAAAATGGTAAGGTGGTAAGTAAATAAAATCCTCGTTGTTCAAGTGTGATCATTAAAGGCAAAGAGCCCGAAAAACCAATTAACAGCAGCCAGGTGATCTTTGTAAAATGCTCATTTTTATTTAATGTTACCACCTTGTATCTTTTGCTGAACAAATAGATAAAAAGCATTAAAATAAACATCGGGATCAACTCAGTAAACAAACGAAACATTATTTCAAATCTATTGTCGGTAGTTGTGCGTGCTGTATCATTAAAGGTTCTGCCCAAACGATTTTCGAAGTAAAGTTTAAAAACATCGTAAATTTGATTATTAAAAAAAATGAGTATTGAATATATTAGTACAGGCGTTCCAACAAGAATAAGGGAGTATAGAATGTTCTTTTTGAAGGAAATATCTTTATTGCTTACCATCCAGTATGAAAACACGGCTGTGATAGGGAAAAGTCCCTGAATTCCTTTGGTTAAACTGGATAGAAAAACACATACTCCGGCAAGTATTAAATAAAAAATGACATTTTCTTTTTTGAAAAGAACTTTACTTAAATAGTAAACCGACATGGTTGTAAATAAGGTCATTACCGTTTCTTCAACATGATTGGAGTATGACCAAAAGCAAATTGGAATTGAAATAAAGAAGAGGATAGGCAACCAACTGTTTTTATTTATTTGTTCATCATCAGAAAATAATGTTTTCCAGATCCTATGGATGTAAATAAGGGTGAATGTAAAACATACGAAACAGAACAATCGTTCTACATACATACTGGTTCCAAAAACTTTATAAAATGCTGCTAATAGACCAAAGTAAAGTGGGGGCTGCTCCCGGAAAATAGTATAATAGGTTAAGCTATAATGGGGCTCCCAAAAACTACCTAATCCGTCAGCTAAGTTCTTACTAACGCTGATATAAAGCATCCCATCCATGAACACCCCATCTTGTATGAGTTGTGAAATGGTTAATACTAAGATGGCGGATATTGTAAACAACCAAAAAGGCAGTGTTTTCGATACAAAAAACTGTTTCATTTTTTATCGGGTAAACCTTTTTAAGACATTTTGGAAAGAGGTACCATTTTATTCAGATCGGGATCCCACAATTTAAG
>JAZKBX010000006.1:0-8479 GCA_040388455.1 Bacteroidota bacterium | reverse complement strand
CAATTTTGTTGAAAAATTGCTTCACCCTTTGCTATTTCTGCTTTATCTGTTATTAATGTTGCATTGCTTTCATTTACATTGTTTAAATTATTTTTTTCAAACTCTGCTTTTCCCGCTTCTGCGGCCAATATCGATTTGTTATATTCAGCAATTTGCAATTCCCCTCCCGGTGTGAAATGATAATACCCCAAATAGATAATAGCAATAACTATTGTGAGATAAAAGCCATATTTCCACCAAGGTGGAAGATCATTATCTAATTCATGTATTCCATCATAGTTATGATCTAACAATATATCTTTTTCTTTTTCGATCGGAACTGAAGCATTTAGCTTTTCCAAAAGTGATGGCTTAAGTTTAACCACCTTTACTTCTTTTGTTTTTACGAATGAATAGATCGAGTTCAAAAGAATAATTACTACCAGTATTTCAAATCCAATTATGGTCAACATCAAATAGAGCAGTCCGCTGTTTAGCTCTGGTATACCTGTTGAGGAAGCTAAGATTTCCTGAGCAAATGTGGTTTTACTTAATGCCATCAATGATACTACAACAATTAATCCAAGACCTTTTTCATTTATTTTTTTTCTGATCGAATTGGAAGCAGTAGCTGTCAGCACCTTCCCTAAAGCTAAAATTAAAATAAGCAATAGGATGATCACACTTAGCAATGCAAGGAAAATCGGATTTCCAAAAACTGAGGAGGAGTTATTTACTTCAAGTCCACCGGTACTTTGAGCAAAAACGCTTGTCCCTATTAAGGATCCAATAATGGTTAAAAGGAATCTATTAATTCGATTTTGCTTTTTCTGAAAATTGCTTGTTCTAATATTTTTCATAAAGTCTGTTTATTTTTTAGAATCGTTTGATGGTTCAAAGGGAATATTTTTCATTTCAAGGATATGTTCCTTCTTTACATAAAAAGCCCATATTATTAATAAGATAAAAAATGTAAAAAAAATTCCCAATGAAACCAATGGGAATACTCCTATTCCCGCAATTGATTCTAAGTAATTAATGAATTTCATATTAATTTATTTTTTTTGATTTAATAGATTGTTTATTTTTATATCTCTGCCTAATCGCTGTAAATAAGCAATTACAGCAATAATTTCCCGGTCACTCAAGGTTTCGATCTTGTCTTTTTTCAAACTTTGTGCAATTGAATTAGCCTGGATCATCAAATCCCGGTTTGCTATTTTATCATAGTCTTTCGGATAAGGGACACCTAATTTTATCATTGCTCTGATTTTTGCAGGTGTGCTTGCTGTATCCAATGGAGCATCCAATAAAAATGAATACTCAGGCATGATTGAACCCGGTGACATTGATGTTGGATCCATCATGTGATTGTAATGCCATGAATCAGGGTATTTGCTGCCTACACGCGCCAAATCAGGCCCGGTACGTTTTGATCCCCATTGAAAAGGATGGTCGTAGATGAATTCTCCTGCTTTAGAATATTCACCATAACGTTCGGTATCAAAACGTAATGGACGGACCATTTGTGAGTGGCAAGTATAGCAACCTTCACGTACATAAATGTCTCTTCCTTGTAATTCAAGTGGTTTATATGGTTTTACACTGGCTATAGTTGGAATGTTTGATTCTACTAAAAATGTTGGAACCATTTCGAGAATACCGCCAATTAAAATCACAACTAAACTTAAAAGCATTAATTGAATTGGTCTGCGTTCGATCCAACGATGCCAGTGCTCCCCTTTATGGCCTCCTTCTACTTTTGCAAGGGAAGGTGCTTCCGCTTCTTCGTTTGCAAGTAATGAACCTGATTTCACAGTTTTAATCAAATTGTAGGTCATTAAAATAAAACCGGCTAAATACATTGTTCCGCCAAGGGAACGCATAATATACATTGGTCGCAATTGTGTTACAGTTTCTAGGAAATTAGAATACTTTAAAAATCCTTCGGGAGTGAATTCCTGCCACATTAAATATTGGGTGAAACCCGCCCAATATAATGGTATTGCATAAAATAAGATTCCTAATGAACCTAACCAGAAATGCCAGTTTGCTAATTTAAGCGAGTAGATAGTGGTGCGGAATATTTTTGGGATCAACCAATATAAAATACCGAATGTCAGGAATCCATTCCATCCTAACGCTCCAACGTGAACGTGTGCTACTATCCAATCTGTAAAATGCGCAACAGCGTTTACTTTTTTGAGAGAAAGAAGTGGTCCTTCTAAAGTAGCCATACCATAAGCTGTTATAGCAACAACCAAAAATTTCAAAACAACACTTTCCCGTACTTTATCCCAGGCACCACGCAAGGTTAATAATCCATTGATCATCCCACCCCAGGAAGGTGCGATCAACATGATGGAGAATACGGTACCAAGCGATTGTGCCCAATCAGGTAATGCGGTGTATAAGAGATGATGTGGCCCTGCCCAGATGTATAAGAAAATTAATGCCCAAAAATGTATGATTGATAAACGATAAGAATATATGGGGCGTTCCGCAGCTTTTGGAATAAAATAATACATTAACCCCAAATATGGAGTGGTCAGGAAAAATGCAACCGCATTATGCCCATACCACCATTGTACTAAGGCATCCTGCACACCCGCATATCCTGAATAGCTTTTTAAAAAGGACACTGGCAATTCAAAAGAATTGACAATATGCAATACAGCTACTGTAACAAATGTTGCGATGTAAAACCAAATAGCAACATATAAATGACGTTCTCTCCTTTTCAAAATAGTGCCGAACATGTTCCATCCGAATACAACCCAGATCAGTGTAATGGCAATATCAATAGGCCATTCTAATTCAGCATATTCTTTACCGGAAGTAATTCCAAAAGGAAGTGTAAGCGCTGCGGCAACAATAATTAATTGCCAGCCCCAAAAATGGATATTACTTAATTTGTCGCTGAACATCCGTGCTTTACATAAACGTTGCAAGGAATAATATACACCCATAAAAATCCCATTCCCTACAAATGCAAAAATTACTGCATTCGTATGTAATGGCCTTAAGCGCCCAAATGATGTTTGGGGCAATATATTTAATGAGGGATAAATTAGTTGTAAAGAAACCCAGAGACCGGCTAACATTCCCACTAGTCCCCACAAAATTGTGGCAAAAGCAAACTGTTTTACTATTTTATTGTCGTACGAAAATTTTTCTACTTCCATAATTATTTTTTGAATTTAGATAGTTGGGGTGTTGTGTTTTTATAAGTTTTGCAAAAGGTGTGTTTTGTGTTTGATGATTCTTGTAATGGTTTTTCAGAAATTGTTGGGTTTTCAAACAGCATTCTTACCGAAGGCGTATAATCATCATCATATTGTCCTGATCTTACGCTCCAGATAAAGGCGACAAGAAAACAAAACGCTATTAAAATGCTGGCTCCAATTAATATAAATAGTACGCTCATCGTTGATTGTTATTGATGGTTCAAAAATATTGAGCATTTTTCAAACTGATTATGAGCCTTGTCAGAGAGCGATATGATTAAAGTCATATATTGTAAAGAACAGATAATTTGTAATTTTGAATTCTAAACTAATATTCATGAAAACCGACATTTTAACCAAAGAAGATATAAAGCAACTTGTAGATACCTTTTATGGTAAGGTAAATAACGATAAGGTACTTTCACCAATTTTTAATGACGTGGCTGCTATCGATTGGGCGCATCATCTTCCAAAAATGTATCAGTTCTGGGGTACTCAACTAATTGGAACAATGGATTACCAGGGGCAGCCATTTCCTCCGCATATGAAATTGAATTTAAGTGCTGACCATTTTAACAGATGGCTTCAGCTCTTTATTGAAACAGTTAATGATCTTTTTCAAGGTCCAAATGCTGATATGGCGATATATAAAGCAAATAATATTGCAACTGTTTTTCAATACAAACTCGGAATATCAAAATAATTTTTGTTGAGGAATGGTTCAAATTAAGTCAGGTTCTTTTTTCGTGCTATTAATGAACTGGCCACTGTTGTAAAAAGGATAATTGATATGGAGCTGGCCGGCATCAAAATCGCAGCAATTACTGGTGAAAGAGTGCCTTGTACTGCAAAGAACACCCCAACAAGGTTATATACGATCGATATTATAAAGCTTGCCAAAATCAATTTTCTTCCACTCCTTGCAAAGGAAAGTAAGTTGTCAAGCTTGCCGAATGAAGCCCCATTTAATATAGCGTCACAGGAAGGAGAGAAATTATTTGTGTCATCTGAGATAGCAATCCCAACGTTACTGCTTAACAAAGCACCAGAGTCATTTAAACCATCTCCTATCATGATAACGGTATGCCCGCTTTCCTTTAATGATTTTATATAATTGGTTTTATCCTCCGGTTTTTGTTCGAAAAGAAGATCGTTGGTTTGAAGCAGTTGGGCAAGCAATTCTTTTTCCGAGTCATTATCTCCGGACAGAAGTTTAATAGCATATCGTTGTTTTAAATCGGCTATGAGCTGGGCAAGCCCGTTTCTATAAGCATTGTCGATAAGGAAATATCCTTTAAAAACTCCATCTATCATTAAATAAACCATGCTGGATTGGTGCTTTGAGGATATATTTTTGCCTGCAACAAAGTACGAAGACCCCATGATCACGGATCTTCCATCAACCATTCCTTTTATTCCATGACCTGGAAATTCTTCAAAGTTTTTCACATTCAATTTCCCTTTTATTGAATATTGTTCATAAATTTTTCTGCTTAATGGGTGAGTTGAACCCGATGCAAGCGAAGCGGCTATTTTAGTTTCCTCTTCCGTAATATTGCCTTTGAAACTAATTGCTGCTCCGTGGGTAATTGTTCCTGTTTTGTCGAAGACAATGGTATCAGCATTTGCAAGGCGTTCAATTATTTTTGGATTTTTTATGTAAAATTTATTCCTCCCGAAAATCCGGATCATATTCCCGTTTGTGAATGTTGCTGAAAGCAGCAACGCACAAGGGCAGGCAATTATTAAAACTGAAGTTAGCGCGTTTAGCCCTTTCCCGGGATCTCCCATCAAAAGCCAATAACCAAATGCGGTAAATGAAATAAGAAATACTGCATATGTAAAATATTTACTCACTCTGTGAATAGAAGAAACAGGCTCTTCGTTCCCATTCTTAAACTCTTTATTCCACAATCCTGTAAGGTAGCTTTGCGAAACTTCTTTTTCAACTATAAGTTCAACAGCCCCATGCAACTGTCTACCGCCAGCATAAATTAAATTGCCTGCTGTTACTTTTACAGGCCTTGATTCACCTGTAACAAAGCTATAATCGATATACGTTTGGTCACTGAGCAGGATAGAATCAGCGGGTATTAATTCACTGTTTCTAATAATAATTACATCTCCTTTTTTGAGATCTGAAACAGGCACACTGCTTTCATTTTTTTCTTTCAAAATTGTAACAGAGATCGGAAAGAATGATTTATAGTCTCTCTCAAACGAAAGGGAATCATAGGTTATGTCTTGAAAATAGCGGCCGATGAGCATGAAAAAAACAATACCGCTCATAGAATCGAGGTAGCCGGCACCTGTTCCGCTTAAAATCTCATAAATGCTTCTGACAAAAGCAACCACAATGGCGAAGGCAATTGGAATGTCGATATTAAGGAATCGTTGCCTGATCCCCTTCCAGGAAGAGATAAAAAAATCGGATGCGGAATAGAAAAAAACCGGTAATGATAAAAACAGATTGAGTCCACCGAAAAAGCTTTTCAAATTATTTTGTTCATAAAAGTTACCAAGAGAAAAATATTCAGGGAAACTAAGCATCATAATGTTTCCAAAACAAAAACCTGCAATACCGATCTTAATAATTCTCGTTTTATCAACTTTTCGGGGCTTTTTACTCTCAAGATCATTTAAGCTGATTAAGGGTTCGTATCCGATTGCCGCCAAGAGAGATACTACCGAGGATAACTTAATGTCTTCATTGTAAATGATACTTGCTTCCTTTTTAAGGAAATTAACAGTACATCCTTTTATACTATCGTTAAGTTTGTATAAATTTTCCAAAAGCCAAATACAGGAGCTGCAATGCATTTTTGGAATGAAAAAAGTTACACGGTTTTGTTTTCCATCCGAAAATTTAAGAAGTTTTCGTTTAACAGTGTTATCATCTAAATAATCAAACCTTCCTGAATTGGTATTTTTTAAGGAAACTCCCGGGGTATCGTTCAGTGAATAATAAGTGCAAAGGTTATTCTCATTCAATAGTTCATAAACAAGCTTACATCCGTCACAGCAAAAGGTTTTATCGCTCGATTGATCTGTTTCTTCAGCGCAATCTTCCCCGCAGTGATAACATTTGATTTGTGTTTTCTCAAGCCTTTTGTTTTTCGCTATTTGCATTAAAATTATCTTTTAGGATGTGTTTTAATTCTTGATTACAATTTTTGATTATATTATTTTTTAATGTCTCTGATTTTTTTTTTTTCAAAATCCAACAGTTTTGGGAATAAAATGTTTTCTTCTACAAAAATATGTTTATGAATATCTTGTTCCAGATTAAATAATTGAGCATAGCATAACTTCAAAGCAGGTGAGGAGTTTGCAGGTGGTGAATAGTTATGACTTAATTTGCGGATTTTATTTAGTATTTCTGAAATTTTTGCATGTTCCATTTTTATTTTTTTGATCAAATGTCCTGAGAAAATTTCCGGATCTAAGTTTGAGTTTTTATTGTTTTTTGTCAGTTTGCTAATAAATGGAAACAGGATATTCTCTCCTCGGCTCACATGCTGCTCTAATAGTATTTTGAGTTCCTGAACACAATTTCTGATAGATGCAACTGCCGGGTCCTTTATGGTATCAATCTTCAGCAGTGTTCCTAAATGAACTTCTAAGGAAAAAACAAGTTCTTTCAAATAATTATGATACGTTTCTGAAATGAACTCAACCAGTTCATTCAATCCCAATAGATTGTAATTAACAACTTCCCCTTTTTTTGTACTCTTCATGAATTATCTTTTTCTACAAATTTCCCCTTATCCTCTTACTTACTTTATGACGGGAGTCATTTACACTACTGACATTTATCATTTATTCAGTTTTTTTATTGATTTTCTATTTTAATGCTAAATACGAAAAATAGCTAAACACCTTCAAATTGCTACTCTTTACATATTCATTATTCTTCTATAGATAGATTCAATCATGTTTCCTAAATATAAATTATGATGAATGTCAGTGTTTGTGAAATTTATAAGCAATAGTTTTACTTTATAAATAAACGAGAATGAAACAAACTCTGAACGATTCAGTTTTGAACTGGGATATTGATTTTTTAACTGATCATATTTTAAATGCACATCACAAATATGTGAGGCAAGCGATTCCTGTTATCTTTGAATACACCCAAAAAGTAGCCAGGGTTCATGGTGAAAAGCATCCGGAGGTAATTGTTATCGCTGAAAAATTTCTTGATCTTACTGACGAATTAAACCGCCATATTTGCAAAGAGGAGGAAATTTTATTTCCTTATATTAAGCATCTCGCTATTGCAAATAGTTATGGAATGAAAATTGAACCATCACCATTTGGGACCGTTGAAAGTCCAATTAAGATGATGGAACAGGAACATGATATAGTAGGGGAAATAATGGAGGAAATCAAAATATTGTCCGATAATTATTCTCCTCCATCTGATGCATGTACAACTTACAAATTGTCGTATTTAAAACTGAAAGAATTCGAGGACGATCTTCATAAGCATGTTCATCTTGAAAATAATATATTATTTCCTAAAGCCATCGAGCTGGAGAAAAAGCTTAGTTAAAGCTGAAATGTAAATTAATCGGTTAATAAATATATGAAAGCATCAAAAATTCCCAAGGACTCTGAGACGATAATGACTGAAATTGTTTTTCCAAATGATACCAATCCTATGGGAATATTACAAGGAGGAAGATTGATACATTGGATGGATACTGCTTCAGCGGTATGTGCCCAGATTCATGCTGAAAGTATTGCAGTTACTGTTTCGATTGATAAAGTATATTTTAAAAGCCCTGTTCATTTGGGGGATATATTAACGATAAAGGCAAAACTTACCCGTGTTTTTAAAACATCCATGGAGATTTATGTAGAAGTTTGGGCCAGATCTGTTAAAATTCCTGAACAATTTCTTACAAACCAGGCGTATTTTACTTTTGTAGCACTTGATTCAGAGGCTAAACCATTGATAGTTCCGGCTATCAAACCGGTAACGAGTGATGAAAAAAAACAATATTCAGCAGCACTTAAAAGAAAAAAGGAGAGAAAATTTTAGGTAGGACTTTTCGCTATTATAAATGACTCACGAAAACGGGCTTTTCTTTTCATGCGCTAATAATTAACCCAAACCATTCCCGAAACCATTCCCCGGAGAAATCAAAAACCCCGCTATCTTAATGATAACGGGGTTTTCTTCTTCTTTTTCAGCGGACCGGACGGGACTCGAACCCGCGACCTCTGCCGTGACAGGGCAGCATTCTAACCAGCTGAACTACCGATCC
>JAZKBX010000005.1:1825-43476 GCA_040388455.1 Bacteroidota bacterium | reverse complement strand
AAGAACATTACTAAAATTGATTTTTTCATTTTATTTTTTTTTAATTATTTCATTTAAAGTCACAATGCAATCTAAAGGCCCTTTAACACAATTTATGACGAATTTGAAAATGTCTCATAAAATCCTTTTAATAAAAGTCGTAAAGCAGTTCAAAAATAAACAATTACACATAATTATTGAATTACAATTTTCCCTTTCTCTATTTCTCCATTTTTATTTATGACCTTATAAAAATATATTCCTTTTTCTTTTTCCATTAAATCAATATTACAATAATTATTTTTTGATTCAATTTGACAAATTATTCTGCCAGTAATATCAAAAATTTCAATTAAACTTTCTTTTTTTAAGTTATTAAAAGTGAAAAACCCATTACTAGGATTGGGAGAAATAAATACTGAACCATAATTTATCTTTTCTTTTATATTGGTTGAAATTGATGAAAGTTTAGCAATGAAAATATCACTAGTAGTACCATCGGTATTTACCAGAGTAGTGTTCCCTATATCAATTGCAGGGCTGCCTTCAAAAAGCCCCCCTATGAATATTTCACCGAGGTGGTTTACAGTTATAACATTGCTAGAATTCGAACCACTGCTGGTGGTGTTCTTTAACCATCCAACACTTCCAGAGGAATTATATTTTGCTATAAAAACATTCGCTATTCCAACGTTATATAAAGTATCAGTATCAAAAGCCATTGCTGGGCTGGTATTTAATCCCGTGATATATGCGTTATTATAAATATCTGTTGTTACGCTTAACGGTTCATCGTATTCTGATCCGCCTACACTTCTTGCCCAAAGGACATCGCCTGACGAATTATATTTTACAATAAAACCATTTTGATGACCAGCATTCATAATAGTATCAACCCCATCAAAAATAATTTCAGAACTATAATAGGAACCCGTAACAAAGACATCATCATTAGTGTCAATACTAACACTATATGCCTTTTCAACATTTGTTCCATTTATATTTTTAGCCCATAATATACTGCCAGACTCATTATATTTTGCAATAAAGCCATTTGATGGTCCACTATTTGTCAAAGTGATACTATCAAAGGTAATAGCTGAGCTATAATAATACCCTGTAATATATATATCCGCATTAGAATCTGTACTAACCCCTAAAGCAAAATTACCACCTCCATTGCCACCGGCGCTTTTTGCCCATAAAACTTCACCTAATGAATTATACTTAACTAAAAAAATATCTCTTGAGTTACCAACATTATTCGCGGAAATAGTGTCAAAAACAATTACACTTGAAAACTCGCCAACGACAACTATATTTCCTATATAATCAATACTAATACCCGTCCCTGTTTCTCCTTCATTAAAAACTCCTGCACTTTTTGCCCATTGAAATGTTCCAGAAGAATCATATTTTACAATAAAAAAATCACCACCACCACCTGAATTACTAAAGGTTGAATCACCTAAAATAATACTATCACTCGCGAAGTAACCTGTTACATATATATTATTATTTGTATCATTGCATATTGAAATAGCCCTGTCTGGATCGCTTCCTCCGCCATTTTTAGCCCAAATTAAATTGCCTGATGCATCGTATTTAACAATAAAAAAATCAAGAGTACCTAAAGCGCTAGCATTTGTCAAAACTGTATCGCCAAAAGTAATTGTAGGACTTTGAAAGCGACCAACAATATAAACATTGCCGGTTAAATCTGTTTTTATACATTCAATCAATTCATTTGAATTGCCTCCTGCACTCTTTGCCCATAGCCAGTTTGGAGCTTGGGCAAACGAAAAAGTTGATAAAACTGTGAGAAATGATGTTGTAATAAATAGGAAAGTCGTAATTATATTTTTCATTCAATTTTTTTTTAATTTTTTTTCTGCTCACTTGGAATTTCGATGCCGCCTTTTTTGAGTGGTCACAGTTTCCAAGTTTTATTTTTTTGTCAAACAGTATTATCATATGGTGTCAAGCTCAAATGCAATCTTTCTTGAATTCTACCATACCGTTCTCTTTCTATTAAACTTGCCCATAACGTCACTCAAATGTCTGCTTATTGCATAGGAAATGTTATGCGTATTTATTTCTTCTGTCAAGCCATAAATTCAAATAACAGTCGTAATATTTTTCCTTACGTAACGACCTACAAGCCAGCAAACACAGGGCCGTTCAGCTTTGCATTCGCAATGATCTACAGAAGATAATCAATGGCCAAAGAAAACAGGGGTTGGGGGAATGAATGGAGGAATAATAGGAGGCGGAGGCATATAAAATAAATTAATATTTTTTCGATTTTTCATATCCATTTCCTTCAATTCCTTTTCTTTAGACTTATTTATAATACCAT
Organism: Bacteroidota bacterium; assembly: GCA_040388455.1. GTDB lineage: Bacteria > Bacteroidota > Bacteroidia > 2-12-FULL-35-15 > 2-12-FULL-35-15 > 2-12-FULL-35-15. Next base: position 41,138 of record JAZKBX010000005.1, on the reverse strand, counting down.
TATAAGTATAAGAGCTAATATCATCTATATGAATATAAGTGTTCTTAATTTTCTTTTTGCCTTTATAATCATAGTATATCCAATGTTTTTGGATTTCGGTTATTTTGCAAATAAGTAAATCGCCTTCTTTTGTAAAAATGCTATCACTCATTTCTTGAGCGTCCGTTTTATATGAAATTAAAGCGAATATAATTAGTATTGTTTTTTTCATCAAAGATTTTATTTAGTTATCAAAGTAATGTTTTTAATGGGAGAAAAGAACCAATAAGTATACGCCACTTTTTTTATAATTACGCATAAATGTTTCTAAGATTTATGAAATACAAAAGGGGGTTGTCCGCAGACGGTTTAAAATTAAGCAATTCAGCCTCTCTTTTTTAATTTCATCAATCTTATGTTATCAGCAGTTTTGTTTTTTGTTAAAGAGCTGGCCATACTTCTTTCATTGTCTTTACAAAATATTCTTTTGAAAAACTTTCTTCTTGAGTAGCTCCCCCTATCCAATCCAAAACGGGAGGGTTGTCGTTTTGTCCACGAAGAACTCTTGTCACAGCCCCTAGTAATTCCACCACATTAAGAAAAAAATTTATATCTTCTGAATCAGGCTTGTTGATTAAATCCCTTAACTTTTGTTTCGCATCGCCATAAGTACTTACGCTTAGTGGATTATTATTATAGGATTCAAAATACTTTTTGACTTGCTCACAATAACCACGCATTTCGTAAAATTTAATTTCGTTCATTGTTAAATGTTTTAATTGTTATTATTATTTATTTTGATAAATTGTATATCAGTAGTTTTTTATTTTTTTGCGCGCTTGATGTATGATGAAAAATACCATTCACCTATTTGTTTGTTTGTCAGCGAATGATTCTTAACGGCTTCCCAACTACCAGATATTTCTAACCAAATTCCCTTTCTTTCTTGATGATTATTAAGTTGCTTGTCAATGAAGTCAGTTGGTTGGTCTTCTTCTCTTAATTTCGCTCTCATAGATAATAATCTATCAAATGATTCAGTCCAACCTTCTTCGGTATCACGTCCTTCAAAAGAAAAATCAATCAGTTTTATAATATACAATGTTCTTTTTACAATTTCCGAATCGTCTAATGTCCTAGGGTTTAAGTAGTCAAGAAAGAGTTGAATTTTTGGTTCTTTCCCTATTGTTCCGTCAATTCGCAGGTCTAAATGAAAGTGTCCTGCTAAAGCTGCTACTTCATATTGGTCTTGAGTAGATAGGGATAAAAACCAATTTTTAATTGTGTCAAGTGGTGTCATAATGAATTTGTTTTAAGTTAAATAATATTTGAAAATGTCTGTTCGTTGCGCGCATTCGTAAATTTGCGCACAACGGCTAAATATACGCCAGAGCACATATTTTTTATTGGTGGTAGTTGTTTCTTGTCAGAATGAGTAAAAATTTTCTTTCCATATTTCATAGAGTCTGGTAAGTTGTTCTACAGATAATTTTGTTTTTTCCGACAATGTTCCCATTGAAATTAAAACTATTTGTTTTGCAACTTCCTTTTTCAAATTAAGGTCTGTAATTTTTTCTTGTTTTACGTACTCGATAAAAGTAACATTCATTATTTCCCATGTCTGAATTTCTCTTTCAGGGTTGGTATCATATAGATAACAGTTAAGTGTGTTTTCAATATCGGTACCGAATAATTGACCTATTGAATAAAAATACCCTTTGATTCTATTAACTTGTCCTGGTGACAAATTCTCTCTTTTTTTTTCGCCCCACTTTAAGTCCGAGATTTTTACAAATTCAGATTTTGCTTCGCTTAATAATTTTTTATAAAGTAGAAGACGGCTCAAATTTTCATGCAGGTCAGGTCGGATAATTTCTAAGAGTTTTTTTGCTATTTCTTGTAAATTAACTTTCGTTGTGTCCAATGCAAATTTGTCTGCCAAGTAAAGTGAAAAAGATTTAACTTCAGCATGCGTAATGTTGTGCCAAATAGGAAGGATTACTTTTTTGAAATTGTCCTCCTTGCTCAGCAATGAACGGTATTCATAGTCTGTCCATTTTTTGTTTAGAAAGGCATTACTAATAATTACAATTCCAAAATTTGAGTCTATTAATCCCTCGTCTATTTTTTGTGTTAGGCTGTCACCAACTTTTAATGAGAACTCGTCATACCAAACTTTTACTCCTAAATTGTCAAGCATGTTAGCAAGTTCACGGACAAGGGTATCTTTGTCTTCTGATGAGTGTGAAATAAATACGTCCCATTTTTTTTCCATTTTTTCCAGTTTAACATTTAACACTACTGTCTTTCCTAAACTTGCGCACAGCATATCGATAAACGCTATACATAGCGTTTATTTGTTGTTATTAGGCTGTACACTATATCGACTGCGTTTATTTCCTCTTAGGTGTAGTAAATGAAAACAAAATATAAAAATCGAATGTTTCGTTATTTACTCTACACAAGTAGAAATATTATCCTCCGTCTATCATTTTGTTTTTCATTAAAATTTATATTTCGCTAGTGCTTCACCAAAGTTCTTAAAAGTACATAAACATATAAATTACAGGCTATTCAGAAACCTGTTCGAATCATAGCGAGATCCCGATTGACAAAGCGTTACCAAATATTCCCACATGATTAGATAACTAATTACCGAATGCAAAAAATCACTTCCTTATAAACCTCTTCTCTGAATTAAATTTTACTTCAATTGAATCACGAAATATTTTCGTTAATTCTACACCTTCAGCAACATTTCCTAGTTGCAGAATATTTGACTGTCCATTGATCTGAACTAAGGCCAACTGTTTATTTGATTTTTCATTTTTTATTAAACCGTTATATACAATACTTGGCCATTTATTAGATAATGGGACTACTACATTGGATACTTTTTTAATTAAATCGGGCTTAGTTACAGTTGATGTTATTTTATTCTCGAAAGTTATTTTTTTTGCTCTTTTACTTATAAAAGGATCACGGTAATTTGGATGAATTGAAAAGGTATCTATCAAATTTTCATTGACTGTGTTTTCAACAAATGCACTTTTACGCACTTCATTGGAACCACTACCATTTACAACATTAAATATTCTATATATAATAACACCCCAGACCAACAAAACGATTGGGATTAAAATATATAACAGCTTTTTATTTTTCATTATTAAGGTGCAATTATAAATTTACGTCTAGTTGCGTAAGCGCTCCAATTTCCAGCCGCATCTCTTGATCTTACCCTCCAAAAATAATCCTGGCCTATATTTCCTGTAAAACTAAAACTATAGTTGGTGGTAAGTATACTTGTAACTAATACAGTCAAATTAGTATCGGAATAAACAAACACACTATCCATGGTTGCTGAAACATCGGGTGTCCATTCCAGGTTAACAGGATTTGAAACTGTATCGTTTGCAGTTGGAAGGGTTAAAACAGGTGTTGTTGGTGGAGTAATATCAATACTAATGTTGCGAGTAGCATTAGCTGCTAATGAAGTTGAATTGCTGTTTTGTGCTAATACTCTCCATTGATAGGCGCCTTCTGCTATGAAGGTATAGTTTGCAGTTGTTGTTGCTAATGTTTGAGTACTGATCACTGAGCCGGATAATAGTATCTGAAACAAATAGGAATCCGCATTCATCATTGGCTGCCACGCAAAAGCATGTGTGTAATTATTTGATGAATAATTATCAGCAGGGCTCATTAAAGAAACCCATTGGCTACTTAAATCTAATGAACTATCAATCGTTAAGTTATAGATTACGTATTCAGTATAGCTCGAATTATTCATCGCTCTCACACGCCATTGATAAACACCTGGCAAAAGCGAATATGAAAACTGATTATTGGTTATAGTGGAATCTAATATCAATTGCTGAACGGACGAAAAACCTGGTTTTACAATTTGTAAATTGTATTTTTCTGCACCCTTTAATTCTTCCCACCAAAACAGTTGAGAAGAACTGGATGATGCAGTATTGTTGGTAGGCGCCAAAACAATTATTGATTTTTTTGCTAAATCCACTTCAATAAAATCCTGGCAGGAATAAAGAAGAGTGAAAATAATACCTGCTATTACTGAAATAAGTATTTTATTTTTCATGTTGTTTTACATTTTGTAAATAGATGGCCGCTGTCAAGGTCATCTCTTTAGTTTTAAAATCTTTTTTTAACTGGTATCTTACAGAGGCTATTTTTCCCAATCGATTTTTCTGCTCAAGAATATATACGAGGTTTATCAATGAAGCAAATTCACCTTCTACAACAAATAGATTAGTTTCAATAAACATATCTCCCTGCTTAGCAATTGTTGTTTCAGGAAACTCGCGTAATACAGCGTGATTATTCTGACAATAGTTAGTTATTAATTCCAATAATGCCTGTTCAGTGTTTTGTCCATTTATATTTTGCTTTCCAATTTTAGAATCCATCTGTAATAACTGACTTTCAAGTTGAGCAGCCATTACAGGAGCGTTGGCTGCTAACTCGATCTGTTTTTCTGCTTTAGTATATTCGCTGTATGTCGCAATTGTTTTTTTTACCGCGAATGCATAAATCAGATAAAGTGCCAATACAGACACTATTAGTAATAGCTGGTTTTTTCTCTTATAGGTAAGGTTTTTAAACATTTTTAATGATTCAATTTTATTTCAATTAAAAACAAACCATCATCAGTTGCATTATCCTGTGTATAATTCAATAGTGTAACACTGCTAATCCATGATTTTAATTTCACCACTTTCATCCAATCATTCAAATCAGTGCTTCTTTGACATTTACCCGAAATTTTAATGCTCTTATTTTCAAAAAAGAAACCTTCCGTTTCATCGTTTACTTGTTTCTTCTTTACCGGATGGATATTCACATCAATCCATTGTATCGATGAAGGCAAACTTCCGGCAAGCTTATCCGCATAAAATGAAGTACGGGAGTTTTCCAATAAACCATTCTGCTGCAAAAACTCTTTTTTCTTTTCAAACTCTACCTTCAATGTATCGTATCGATTTAATGCGGATTGATTTGAAGCAAGCGTTGAACTTAAGCCTTGAGTTTTTGTCCAGTAATTATTAAAAACAAAATAGTTTACTAATAGAACAGAAAATGCAGCAATTAAAAGCGACCAACCTATAAATTCAAATTTTTGTTTTTGTTTAAATTCTTCTTTGATGTTATCAATTACTTCGGATTTAGCGATGCCTGCATCCGCACCTAAGAAATAAGATAATGCAGCGCCAAAAGCAATCAACAATTTAGGTTGAATTCTATCATCTCCAATCTGTATGGCCTCCTCCTCTTCCTCTTCAGCACTTTCAATATCTGTAATCTGTTGTTCCCTTATCTGCAATTGGTAAGTACCAAACCTTAATTGTTCGTTTGAGATGATATCCGTATTAATCAATGGCAACAAGCTATTGATCACGAAGGGCCCCAATAAACAACCTACAATACCAGTTAGCTTATTTTTTTTTAGTTGCTCAATAATTTCATTAATAATGCTGGAACGGATAAGCGAAACGAATCCTTGTGATGAACTGATGCTTGTTTCCTGCAAATCAAATTCGTTCAGATTGGCATTTGGAAGCACTTTGTTTAATAGCGTTACCTGAGTATCGTTTTCCGAAAAAGTAACTTTCCGGTGGATAATTCCTTTGCCATTTAAAACTAATATGATCGGAAGTTTAGGATCTATAAATTGAGCCAGCTCTTCAAAACTTATAATTCCTTCTTTTTGCTTTTCAATTGTAAGTATGGACTTTACTTTTTTGAGAACAACAACGTTTATTTCATACGCATTTTCAGGTAACAGTATAACTTCTACCCCTACCGCTGTTTTGCTCTGGATGATATTTTTAAAATCAACTTTTTTAAGCATTTTAGTAAATTACAGTTGGCTTTATGAAAATAGTAAGCTTGCTTTTGTTTTTCTTTTTAGAACGACTGCTGAAAAACCATTTAATAATAGGAATACGTGATAATATCGGAACACCTGATGCAGATTCATCTTGCGACTCGTCATCCAATCCACCAAGCATGATCATTTCCTGGTTTTTCACTCTGATAAGGGATTGAAAATTTCTTGAACTTGTACCATAAGGGCCATTGGTGCCAGTTTGAGTAGTAAAGGATGATTGTTTGACGGTAATTTCCATAGTGATCTGTTCATCGCCTGAAACAATGGGATTAATGGTCATTGCAAACTCTGCATTCAAAGGCTTATACACCTGGGTGTTTTGAGTAGTTGTGCTTGTGGTGGCAATCACGTTACTATTTTGCTCTAGGTAGTAACGGGTTTCCCCTATATTCATCTTGGCTTCATGTCCATTAAGAGTAGATAACAAAGGAGTTGAATTTATTTTAATGGTGCCATTTTGTTCCATTAATTGAAGGCTTAAATAAAAATTAGGTGTTACCTTTCCAAGGTTTACTATACCTAAGCCATTCACACCATCAACAATTGAATTAATTGAATTTGCACCCAAATTCAAATTCAATTCTGGGAAAACAGTACCTCCGGTTTTTGTTGGAGCTGTGCCTAGGCCGGCTTTAATTCCTGTGGCCAATGCGTGCATATTGCGAATATCCACAATCAACACTTCAATTGAAATAACAGGTACTACCCTGTCAATATCGCGGATGAAGGCTTCCAACTCATCCATACGTGGTTTCGAACCACAAAGAATCAAACTGTTTTGATCGTTGAATGTTTTTATATCCACATCCTTTTTTAAATCGGCAGGAATAAAATCTATTACTTTTTCTACTGTTCTGTATTTAAGCGATACTACTTTTGTTCCGCGAATTCCTTCTATATTACGGTCGCCAATCAAATAGATATCACCTTCTTTTTTAAAGGTATATTCCGTATTGTTAAATAAGTAATTTAAAAATTCATCGTTGGTTGCATTTTTAACAGTCAGGCTGATATTGCCTTTAGGCTCGGTAAACAATACGTAACTTATTTTTAATTCATTAGAAACTTCTGCTAAAATATCTGCTATAGGCATATTTACCGCGTCCACACTCACCAATTTATTCTCATCTGCTTTTACATTCAGTCCAGGTTTAGCAGAACGCGAGCTTTGACCTGAACCATTGCTTTTTTTATTCGGAGCTTCGGCATCCATTTTTTCAATCAAATAAAAATTATCTTCGGTAAGGGTAACTTTTAACTCATTGGCAAAAGCAAAATTTTCCAAGGCGGAACTAAATAGCATATTTTGAATATATCCACTTACTTTTTTACCGGCCAAACCAGATGAAAACATTACATTTTTTTTTGAAAGTTTTGTTAACTCTTTTACAACCATAGCCAGACTATCATTTGACAGGTCCAAACTAAGCAGATCTGTTGTTTTGTCGTACGTGATGCCAAGAGACTTTGGTGTATATTTTGCAGGTGCCGCAGGTGGTGCAGCGTATTGTGAGAAGGACATGATATTCCCTATAAAAGTAATATCAAGGTCATACTTTTTACAAAGGAACAATAACACATCTGCTACCGTTACATTGGAAAAATTATTGATCACCTTGGCAGAAAGCGAAGGATCAACACTCACATTTAAATTATTGGAGGTGGCAAGGGCGCGAATGAATTCCTGGATGGCAATACCGTTTACAGATAACTCCACCTTTTCATTTAAACCAAGAGTTTGCATTGACAATTCTTTCAGTTTTTCTTCAATTACTGTAAACCTGTCCTGTTGGGCATTTACAATTGTTGTTGCTAAAATCAGAAATACAAAAAATAGCTTCTTAAGTCGTTTTATATTCACAAAAAAAATATTAATAATTGTTCAACAATACCGGATAAATCTCTTCAACGGAAGTAAGTCCTTTTTCAAATAAATTAAATGCATTTTCTCTCAACGTTTTTATTTTTCTCTCTTTTAAGAGATCTTCAATTGAAAATGTGTTATTTTTTATATTGTCCGCTAATTCATAATCAATTGGAATTACTTCATAAATTGCTTTTCTACCTTTATAACCGGTATAGTAACAATGCTCACAGCCTTTTGCAACAAAATGTGAATGAACAGGTTTAGGAGCTTTAAAAGTTCTGGGAAAAAGTTTATCTTCAAATGATTTTTCTTCTTTACATTCTGTACATAATAAGCGCAGTAAACGTTGTGCAATGCTTGTATTCAGTTCGCTTGCCAGTAAAAATGGAGGAACCCCCATATCGGCTAAACGGGAAACAGTCCCCCACGCAGAGTTGGTGTGAATAGTAGAGAGCACCAAATGCCCGGTTAATGACACCCTTACAGCCATCTGAGCTGTTTCAGCGTCACGTATTTCGCCAAGCATAATAATGTTTGGATCCTGGCGAAGAAAGGAACGCAATGCGTTGGCAAACGTTAAACCGATACTTTCTTTTACTTGTACCTGGTTGATCCCTTCCATCGTATATTCTATAGGATCTTCAATGGTAGTTAAATTTGCTTTTTCCTTATTAAGAATTTTTAAGGTAGCATATAAGGTGGTGGTTTTCCCTGAACCGGTAGGACCGCTGATAAGGATAAGTCCTCGTGTTTTTTTTATCCCTTCCAAATAATCATATAATTCTTTCGCATCAAAGCCTAAATGATTAATATCAATGTTAGCCGCATCATTGCTCAATATACGTAATACAATTTTTTCACCATATAAAGTTGGCAATACCGAAACACGGATATCAAATTTATTGTTGTCGTTATTAAAGAAGATCCGACCGTCCTGGGGCAAACGTTTTTCTGAAATATCAAGATTGGCTTTGATCTTTATCTTATTTATAAGAGAAGGATAATCCATTTTACTGATGGTATAACGTTCTATCAATAAGCCATCAATACGGATACGTACCCGGCATTTTTCCTCATATGCTTCAATATGAATATCACTTCCTCCCAAATGTTTGGCTTCAGCAATAAGCATAGGTAAAAAATCATCGGCCTTTACATTGCCAGCACTTACTTGCTTTATGGTGGCGTGCGTATTGGTATTCCTGTAATACTTTCCTAATGTTTTTTGTATAACTCCGGTAGCAGCCTTTTCCAGTACTACTGTTTTTCCAAAAAGCATTTCCAGTTCATCTGCCAGCTGATGATGGTATTTGTCTTCACTTACATACAGTACCAGCTGCTTAGTTCCTTCTACCTGTTTTGGCACTATGCTGTAATGCCACGCTTGCTGCGGAGTGATTGCATGTTGCAGATCAACAGTTAATGATATGTAATCGATTTCTATCATTTAATAAACCATGCAGTTAAATAATCATCCTTGTAAAAGTTAACATCCGGTAGCCATTGGTTTACCAATATTAATGCTATCATCACTGCCGCCATTGCGCCTGCAAGCGGTATTTCTTTTGAAAGTTTTTTTGTCAAAAGCTTAACCACCAGAAAAACAAGTAATGTAAATAGCAATGCGGCTATATAAAACACTATAAAATTAAGCGGTGAAAATGCAGCCGCTACTGTGGCAATAAACAATACATCACCTATTCCTAAGTACGAATTGATGATGTTAACCAGTTTTTTATTTTTTATACTTATGTAAGCAGTTAAAATAACTAACTGAACAACAATAAAACCGATATTAAACATTGTATAACGCATCAGTTCATTTGCCGAAATACTAAACAAGCCCTGGGCTAAAAAAGAAACCAAAAGCAACGGGATCAGAAACCAGGAGATCTGCCGTTGTTTAAGGTCCTGAAACAGCACCACTGCAAGCAATAGCAGCAAACAGGTATCAATTAAATACTGCATTAGTCAGGAGTAATTTCTTTGATATGTTTGTCCTGATCTACTTCCCAGACATTAAGTATTCCATCACCGTCAAAATCTGTAATTGCAGTGGCACGTGCCTTAAAAGCAGTGTTTGTAGATTCTATAACTTCAATCTGATAATTGGCATTGCCACCTTGAGTAGTAAGCACTGCCGGCTCAAAACTTATCTCTGTAAAATCACTGCTGTATTTGGAGTGTAAATAAAAATAAGTTTTTTCCAGGGTGTGGATATGCTCCAGCTGCAATTGCGCTTCAGTGCTTTTCGCCTTTGAAATTAATGGCATAAGGTTGGGTAATGCGAGCAAAACTAAGATCCCTATTATAATAAGAACAATTAAAAGCTCCATCAATGTAAACGCTCTCAGCTTTTTACCGGAAATCTTTATTTTCATTTTTTGAAAGTATTCAAATGTTTAAATGACAGCTTAAAACCACCTTAAGCTTACATTAGCAACCGCTAAAATACTTTTCATCCACGACAAATAAATTACAAATTTGAGCAAAACATTACATTGTAATAAGTGTGCAAACTTTGTTTTAAAGCTTACTTTCGGCTAATTGAAGCAAAACCACATGCGCATTAAGCCTGTGGTTCTTTATTCTTAAATATTCATAGATTAAATTTATCCAATTTAATTAGCAGCTACAATCGTTAAAACCGGTCTTTCAAGCTTAGTTAAGTCGATCATTGTTGATGTGTAACTAAGTTTCGCATGCTCGTAATCATGATTGCAAAGAAGTAATATTACAGGTCCCCGATTATTCCAAATTGTTGAATATTGGTGCATTTGCCCTTTTGCGCGTTGAACCGCATCAGCATTTGAATTATGTTTCATTTCAATCAAAATTGTATCGTTAATAACAATGTCCGCACGTCCTTTATTTCCATGGGCTTTATTTCCAATTGGATATTCAAGCTCAATACTGGCATCCGGTATTAATTTTTTTAAATGTCTATACAAGTCATCTTGGTATTCATATTCATAATGAAAAATATCCGGTTTCCATTTTTGCATGGCTAAAGCAAAATCATTGAATAGAACAGATTTGCTACTTGCCGATATTGCCTGAATATGCTCATCATGGGTAGTGTGCACCACCAACATATCTTCATCTATTTTTATCGAAGCATTCTGGTAAGACTGTTTACTACTAAACAGTTGACGCAAGTCCTTTTTTATTCTTTCAAGTATTTTAGGATTGGAACGGAATAGATAAATCATAATGCTTATTCCAACAAGTAATGCAACCCAATACCAATGACTTGTAATTCGCTCAAAATTTCTGAGTCGAACCATACGCCCGCCAAAAATTGACTCTAAGGGTTTCCTGATAAATACAGATAAATTCTGAACAGCTTTCCAACAAATCGCACCAAAAAATAATCCCCAGCCGCACTTGTATAAAAGTTCATCTTTAGAATTTGTTTTTGTTTCTATTGCAGTGTCTTTGGAAATTTTATAGTACATGATCAACCTTGATTTGGCCCGTTGCCAAGTCCATTTACCCTCATCATCTCTCCATGCGCTTATCCAGGCTAAAAAAATAACTAAAACATACAAAAAGAACACAAATGTTGTCAGATAAGTAAGTCTATCCTGGGGAATTTCCAGTAACTCATCCAAAATGGGAGAAAGAAGTAAAACGAATATTGATCCGAGTATGAAATTTTTCATTTTCCTTCCATAAAGGTATCGATCAACATTATCAATAGCATTAAAGAACTTTGAAGAATTACTGATTGCTTCCATTTAAGTATAGTTAAAATATTTTTTTCAAGAAAAACATTAGCCCCCGTTTTCTTTCCAATTAACGTTTGCAACGGCTAAAATACTTTTCATACATGATAATTTAATTACAAATTGCGGTAAAAAATTACATTGTAATGACAATACAAACATTGCTAAAAAATAAACTAACAGACATTATACATTTACTCCAATTCAAAAATGATCAAAGTAACTTGTTAAACAATTACAGGTATTAATTTTTTAAAAAAAAATATGGATGGCGGCAGTTGAAAATAAAAAAACCGATTTCTTCAAGCTCTTTGATACCTTTCTGAAAGAAACAGAAAAAGGCAAGCGTGTACAAAAAAATGGTAAAAGGGTGCGCGATTCAAGTATCAAACCTTATGTTTATTTGCGTAAACTCTTATTCGATTTTTCTGTAAAAAAGAATTTCGCCTTGCAGATTTATTCGGTTAGCTCACTTAAAAAGCGAAAATTACAAGTTGAAAAGAATTATTGGGCGCGCTTTTACGCAGAGTTTACCAATTATTTATATAACGACTGTGACTGTTACGACAACTATGTTGGCAGTAATATTAAACGTTTACGGGCATTTTTTAATTACCTGAATGAAGAAAAAAATATGAGCGTGGGGAATTTTCACAAAAAATTTTATGCTCATCATGAAGACATTGAAATTATTACACTTATTCCGGAACAACTGAATTTTCTCATCTATAATAAAGCATTTGAAGCAACCTTACCCGACCATTTAAAGAAAACAAAAGACATGTTTGTATTTGGCTGTACAGTTGCATTGCGTGTTTCGGATATTTTTAAACTTTCTAAAAACAATATAGAAAGTCTTAATGGGAAATTTTATTTAAAAGTGCGTTCGCAAAAAACAAATACGCTTACCCGTATTTTGTTACCTGATTATGCGATGGATATTATTAACAAATACAATAAAAACCAAAAAACTATTTTCCCCGAAATTTCCAATGCCAGATTTAACTTAAACATTAAATCGTTGATTGAACGGACCCACTGGACAGACGAACAAATAAAAACACGACAAAAAAGAGGGCAAACATTTATGGTTTATAAAAACGAGAAAACAAAAGAGCTTTACCGTTTTTGTGATTTGATAACAAGCCATACGATGCGAAGAACGGCCATAACCACTATGCTTTGTTTGCACATGCCCGAAAATTTAGTGAGGAAAATTTCCGGACATGCAGCCGGAAGCAAGGAGTTTTTCAGATATGTGGAACTATCTCAAAAATATATGGACAATGAAACCGAAAAAGTTCATGACCAAATAAAAAATAAAGAATTGGTTTACTAATAAAAAAATGTAGTTTTGAAGGAGAAAAATGCAATGCAAAAAATGTCTCTTTTTTAGCACTTTTTACATTTTTTTTAAATTTTAGTTCTTTGTAAATAACTGAATCTGAAGGAATAGCAATCACAGATTACTATTCCTTTGGAGCTGCAATGCCGGGCAGGAGTTTTGTTGGGGCTAATGGGTATAGGTATGGGTTTAATGGTATGGAGAAGGAGGATGAAATCAAAGGGAATGGAAATAGTTATACAACATCTGACAGACAATATGATCCAAGATTAGGTAGGTGGATGTCTAAAGATCCTGTCGGGGGCAAGTTTCCTTGGCAAAGTCCATATACTGGAAATGATAACAAACCAATTATCAGAAGTGATGAAAATGGTGATTGTCCTACATGTATTACTGGGGCCATAATAGGGGCATTTACAGAATTGGTTATTCAAGTAGGAGATCAAATGCTTCAAGGAAGAGATTTTACTTCAGCATTAAAGAGTGTGGATAAGTCTGATATTTTAGCATCAGCTATTTCAGGAAGTGTAACTGGGATGTTAACTGGGGGGGCGGATAAGTTAGCCAAGTTGTTTTCAGACCCCAAATATCAAAAAGTAGCTGCAATCGTATTAGAAACCGCAGGTGATTATATAGCGGAATTAATTCAATCCGCTGGAAAGGATATTTTTAATGATGATTTTGAATTTTCTGCTAATTATTTCAAAGATTTACTTGGTGATGCTGGAGTTAGTACTATTGCGGGTAAAACTCCTATTACAGGAGGGCTCGATGTAAAAGTAGTAACAAAGGATATGATTAAAAATGCTGAAAAAATATTAGTTAAAGAGGAGAAAAAATTAGCAAAAGCTATCATAAGAGATGCCCCAACGGATAAGGCAGCAAAAAAGGTTTTAGAGGCAAAGAAAAATATTGCGCAACATCACGTTGCCGATAAAATCCAACAAACAGTAGCAAAAATAAAAGAAGAAAGTTTAGAAGAAGCTGCGGACAAAATTAAAGATAATGCTACCGTTCAGTCAGCTCCTCGTTGCATTAATCTAATTCCTGTTCCCAAAGCAAAAGGCTATGCAACAGATTCCAATGGGAATTTGTATCATAAGGCGGCAGGTAGTAATATATATAAAAAAGTTGAAAAGAAAGCCTCATAAAATATTGTTTTTTTCGTTTTTTTTTATCGTAATCGGTATATTATTGTTGGGTGAGTTCTACAAACAGAAAGAAACATTGCTCACCGGAGTGCCTGTTTCGGTATTGATAACAAAGATTAATTGCAATAATATTAGACGTAGAGCTGCGAAAATAGAATTCATATATAAAGCTAATTCATATTCCACAACTATAAATAGAAAAGAATGCAACAATCTACTATTAGGGAGTCGTTTAATTTTATTACATATTGAAGGAACAGATGATTTTGTTGAATTAAATGAAAAGCCTAAAAAAGAATTGATTGGTTCAATAACGGCTTTTTTTATTGGTACAATTCTAATTTTTATTAGTGTTATAGTGTATAAAAAAAAATAATTCTGTTCTTCCGATCTAATTAGCTTATTTGGACAACGTTTCTTTATAAAAAAATCACTTGTTGGTATAATTCTAACTTTTTGTATTATAAATACATGAAAAAAAATAAATATTATTTAATCTGTTTCTTCTTTATTTGCGTTTCAATTAATTTATATGGACAACAATTTTTTGAGGGAAAAATCACTTATGACATAAAAATTATATCAAAATTTCCTAAGATTATATCAGATGAAATTTTATCATCAAAATTTGGAACAATTGAAGAATATTACATTCAAAATGGGAATTATAAATCAGTATTCAATGGGACAGATATTAAAATGCAAATGTACTTATCAAAAGAAAATAAAATATATACTCAATACAAGGATTCTGTAGCCTCTTTTTATTGGATGTTTGCAAATAGCTTTAATGACACTATAAAGGAAATTTTCACAATAAACAGCTCTGAAACTAAAGTCTTGGATGTAGATTGTAAAATAATATCAATGAATACAAAATCAGGAACAGCTTATGCGTATTGTTATAATGAGAAGTATTCTGTTAATGTGGATTTATTTAAAAATCATTTATATGACAATTGGTATTCTTATCTTTATATAGCAAAATCATTACCATTAATGATTGAAATTGACAATTATTTTTTCAAAGCAATTTACACAGCAAAAGAGATTAAGGAGCAAAAAATAGTCGATAATTTTTTCGATATTCCACAATCTATAATTCTTATAAAGAGCCCTGGCGGAATTGGTAACTAGGCGGGTCCTTGCTGGAATATGCTTCAAGTGTAACAATATTGAAATTGAATCTTTGAATGTTTTTACCTTTTCCCTGTTTTTTAGGTTACTTTGTGTAAACCTATTTCAGGACAAGACATACAAAACAACCTAAGCCCTACCACACAAAAATTCAACGCTTCAGCTTAGCTCGTACATTCTATTTAACACCTTCATCGCCTACTGGGGCCTGCTAGGTTCAATTTATAAAAAGTCTTTAAATGCCACATCCTGCTTTTTTAAATAATTAATGAGTGAGTCGAATTCTGGCGAAACATCTGTATACCCATCTATTTGAGAGTATTTAGCTTCCAGTCTATTACCTGAGTGATCAATATAAAACCTTACCATATCTCCATGTAAAGTTTTTGCTTGATTTTTGTAAAAATTACTGAGCTCCATGTGAAACTTTACTGTTTCTTTTATTTTTGCTATAGCCTCCTTATTAGATAAGATTTTCAACTTGGTTTCTACACTATCTTTAAACTTATATAAATAGACTGTGTCATTATCTGTTTCAACAGTTATATAAATAGATTTCCCATTTATATTACTATTTATAACATACCTTGATTGCGCTTCGCTAAACTGTCCTTTAGACTCATTTTCAGTTTTCGGATTACAGGACATTAAGAAAAATAAAATTAAAGCTATTGATATTCTCATTTTGAAATGTATTTAAAAATTTAATATTATTTGTCTGAATGTGGATCTACAACGCTTCTATTATTTTTTGATACTTTTTCATCCATTTTAATTTCATCATCTAAAGTTGGAGCTGCTAAACCATTCGATTTTTTATCTTTCACCAAATTTTTATTGTTAATAATAGCTTTGCCATCTTGTTGGTTTGTTAAAACGAAACTAGCAATTGCATCAATATCCTTTTGAGAAACTTTCTCCTGTCCTGCTTTAATCTTATTTGCAGTTCCCATTACTTCATCAGGGGTTGTACTTTCATAATCCCAACTTTCACGCTTTCCATTAAGCTGATTTTGGTCTAGATTACCTGCGTCATATTCAACATCTACATATTGGTCTGCTAATCCTAACATATGACCAACTTCGTGCGCATAAGTTTTATTTTTTTGATTAGCGGCCCATCGACCATACCAGCCACCAGGTCCCTTAACTCTAGATCTGAATGATTCTGCTTCTGGTCGCACAAAATTTGTTCCTTCATCAACTGTATTTTCGCTTGCTATAGGAGAAACTTCCTTTACTGTAATTTCAAATTTCACATTGTATTCTTTCCCTTTTTCATCAGTGTACTTAAAATCTTTACCCCAATATTGATTTATACTTTTTTGAGCCTCTGCTACATTAATTTTAGTAGATTGATTGTTTGCTAAATATATTGTAGCACTTATAGTTATTGTATTTCCTGCTATTTTCCCTATTGCATCTTTTCCATCTGGATCGGCAAAAAATATTGGATTATTTTCAGCGAAATTATATGGTGACAGACCAGGATATTTAGTTTGAAGTGGATCGAGACTTAACCATCTACCAATACGAGGATCATATATCCTTGCATCAAAATCATAGCTATTACCATTTCCTTTAACCTCGTCATCCTTCTCCTTCCCATTAAACCCATACCTATAGCCATTCGCCCCAACAAAACTTCTCCCTGGCATTGCAGCTCCAAAGGAATAGTAATCTGTGGCACTTTGTATGTCTGCTAAATAGTAATCAATAGTTGTTGTATTTGAAGAATGTGATAGTTTACGATCAGAGGTAACAGAGAGCACATTCCCTAAATGGTTACTTAATTCAAAGTTCTTCTTACCTAAAACACGTGTTACCACATCATTTGCAGTATATGAAGTTAAATCCAAATCACGGTTAAATGTACCTAAACGGCTGCTACCGTAAAGCATTTGCTCCTTTAAAGTATAGGTTACATCCGCTAATTCATAGGTACTCATTACATTGCCTTGTGCGTCACGTACGTAGTTGGTAGTTATCCATGTTGTAGGGTCAGCTAAAGTTGCCTGTGGTTTTACAATTTTTGCAATTCTATTACCACTAGCATCATATAAAAATTCAAGGTTGGGTTTGCTGCTTCCTCCAACTCTTGTTATGCTTTTAATTTTGCCATATACTGTCCAGTCAATGTTATCAATTTGTTCCTGCACATCACCAACTAAATTTCCTAACTCATCGTACTCGTAGTTGTTTGCAGTTTGGTGGTCTATATCTGTATTGTAATTTCCACCTGCTGCCACATCATCAACAGAACGTAACTTATTTGTGTTACGTACATAACTCCCGCTAATATTCTCGTAGTTATATGTTAATTCATCCATATTTCCATTATCAATAGCATCTAATCCTTTACGTTTCAGATGCAATATATTCCCATTAGCATCATAATCTAAAGTTGTTTCATAACTTTCATCATAGGAGGAGCCACTTCCCCAGGTATTTGTAGACAAATTAATATCCCTATATGCTTTCATCCTATTAATACGGTTCAACTGATCGTATTTATAAGCTGTTAACTGAGGTACTACCGCAGGCGCTGAAGGTGTTGTTAAATCATTAATAGCAGTTATCATGCTCTTAATATTTCCATTGTATAAATTTGGTGCATCTGTTGCAAGGCCGGTATTAGAGGCTGTACTCGCAATAAAATCATCGGAAATGGTTCCAATTGGTGCATAGTCATCCGCAAAATAATTCAGTGAATATCCAAAAGCATCCCTTGCAAAATTCCTGTTCAGGTTGGTAGAACCTGTTTCTCCATCCAAACCAATATCGCGCGTTTCTTTCAGCGTATTGCTGTTTACGCCTTTTATCCAGCCTTGTATGGTGTATGCGTAATCCATTGCTTGTACTTTTTGGTCGCCTAGCTCTGTTCTTGCAAGAGGACCGTGTTGATAATAGAAATAATTCGCATCCTTATCCCAGATCACTCCATCTTTGCTCGTTATTACATTCGTGATGCGATTATCTGCATCATACTCGTACTGGTGATAAAAAGCATCCGGTTCGCCATTTTGGTAGCTTACCTGGTTAACTTTACCCGATACTAAGTCATAAATGTAATCAATTTTTTTATACTGTTGTGAAGGTGTTACCGCAGCCAAAGCCGGGTTATCCTGTAACAACGTTTTCACGTTGCCATGTATATCGTAAGAATAGTGTGTAGCATGATCAAACGTGCTGGCATCATTATCTTCCGTACTTGCATAATTAACGGAAGAAACTCTTTTACGCAAATTTCCCTGTGTGAAACCTGTTATGGAAGGGCTTACCACAACATCATACAAGGTACTGGTTACTTCGGTGTGTGTCCCAGCTCCAAGCCATGTGGCAAAGGCCGCATCATCGCCAATTACCCCGTGTATGCCCGCAATGGTTGCAATACTGGTACCGGTGCCTGTTTCCGCTACTTCAGTGATCCTTCCCAATGCATCGTATTTGGTATAGCTGTATGCTTTGGGAGATTTACCAAACTGTTTGCTGTTTTGCGAAACAATCATACGTCCCAGCCTGTCGTACCAGAAACGGGAGCTGTGGTCGTTGGCTTCATCATCTAATTCAGAAAGGTTGTTAGTTCCGGTTCCTGCAATGAGTGCATGGCCTTCTTCAGAGAAATGTGCTGTTTGATAGTTGCCGCCTGGCCCTGTTTCAGCAATCCAGCTGGCACCGCCATCTATTGTTTTCAGGATGGTGTTGTTATCGCCCATTACATAGCCCGTTAAGTAATCGCGGAACCATACTTCGCGCAGAATTTCAGTAGTACTTGTAGCACCGGTTATACTCCATGTTGCGCCATCATCAAGTGTTTTATACACACTACCGTTGCTGCCGCAAATATAACCAGTCCCCCCAACAAAATAAACGGAGTATAAATCATCTGTACCGGTTCCTCCTGTAAACGAGGAAATTGTATTCCATGTACCACTTGGCTTTACTAAGATAGTTCTGTTGTCACCAACTGTAACCCATTTTTCAGAAGCAGTATAAGTAATATCACGAAGATGCTCTGAAGTACCGGATGTTTCAGGACTACTTACAGTTGTTACATTGCAGGCAAGGATAGTGCCTGTGTTACCTACCATTTTCCCGTTTGAAGCAGTTACAAAATACACGGCATTTAAATCTTCTGTATTGCTATTTGTTACTGAACTCCAGGTGCTGCCACCATTGCTCGTAGTTACAATGGCTCCGCCATTGCCTACTGCGTAGCCTAAGTTGCTGTTGTCGTCCACCAAGCAGGCATCGTACAGCTCGCTGAAGTTGACATTAGTTAAAGATGTCCATGTAGGGCCACTGATGTCTATATCATAAATAGCACCACCATCACCCACGGCAAAGCCATCTGTAGCGCCTGTAAAATGCAAGCCATTGAGGGAAGTATTTACGGGACTGGAAAGAGAACTCCATGTGCCGCTTAATGCCAGTAGTGTGCCATTGCTTACTGTCGCATACCCAACTGTAGGAGAAGGGAAATCCATTTCTGTAATGCTGTTGGCAGTGCCCGTAAATCCTGTAATGCTTTCGGCTGCCCACGAATTACCGTAATCGGTGCTTTTATACATTTTACCGTTTGTACCACCTGCATACCCGATACCGGAGCTGTTCATATTAAATGCTTTGAATTCTGTTTCATTGAACGCTGCAGTCAGCTTTGTAGTCCATCCATAAGTGGAAGGAAGAATCACTACATCGTATTTCATAACAACCCCTTTGTTGCTGCTGCTGTTAACACCGGCCACATAACCCGCAGCATTTGAAAAATCAAGGGCATACAAATCAATGTTGCTGTTGATAGCAGGAGTAATGGCCGTCCAGTTGTCACCACCATCAGTTGATTTAATAATAGTACCGTTGTCACCTGCAATGTACCATGTAGGAGTGCCTGTTGACACGTATTGTAAGTCATTCAGGTTATTTGTGCCAACGCTGGCCGGTAAGCTGCCTGGAGCAGACCATGTAGAACCGCTGTTGCTTGTCATTAAGATTATTCCATCATCACCAATCACCATACCTGTGGAGGCGGATGTAAAATGCAAATCATTAAGTTTACTTGCAATCCCGGTTGAAGATATCACACTCCATGTACTGCCGCCATTGGAAGTGCTTACTAAGTTCCCCTGGTCGGTAATGGCATAGCCGTCACTAACGAGCATTTGTATGTCCTGCAGATTGCCAATGCCCAGTGAAGACAAAGGGCTCCAGTTATCACCTCCGTTGGTTGTGAGGTATATCACTCCGTGGCCTGCACCATCATCACCCACAACAAAGCCTGCTTCGTCATTGCTGAATGCATTACCGTAAATGTTATATCCGGAAGGCAGTGTACCCAGTCCATTCATTTCCCATTTGTTCATCAGCTCATGATCCGGCACCGATTGGCGCAGCAGCTGGTTCAGCGAGTTGTATTCGTATTTGGTAATGTAAGAGTGCTGTGTAAAATAGGTTTGTTCACCCATGGCCCTATCAAGCGCTACCTGTGCAAGGTCAGCAGGGTCAGTTACCAGCACCACACCTTGTGGTGGCACAGTGCGTATCAGGTTACCACCCTGATCATAATAATACAGGGTAAAGTGGTGCTCGGAATCTTCGTACACCATTTTCAGATTTTCTATAGGATGCTTACAGTGTTCCAGGTAATTTTCGCGGAACGTGTTTTCTATTTCATCCATATAAAAGTTATAAGATGCCAGTGCGTTGGCTGTTGCTATATTCTTTAAATTCTCAACACAAGGGTTTACATAAGGCAGTATCGGTACAATGCTTGGGTCGGCTTGGGTTACAATGCATGGAACTATTGACACCTCTTCAAAACTAATGTCATCAATACCCATTATACCAACAAACGCATTGAAAATAATTTTCAAATCAACACTTGAAGCGGCACCAGAGAACCAAATTTGTGATACTTCAGTCCAAACACCTTGCACTGTTGGGCCAGGAATATTTGTAAGCGCTCCATCAACGCTTGTTTGTACATCTGTCCCGGACCATATTGGATTAGAAGGTGGACTAATAGCATCAGCTCTTAAAACCCAATACGTAAATTTGTAATTTGTATTTGGCGATATTCCACTAATTGTATTTTCCCACAAAATTACATTAGCAGTCTCATCCGATGCTGCAAGCAAATAAGAACCAACACCAGGGTTAGTATGGTCCGGAAAACTATAAACAAAATAACCTGGGCCTCTCACTGTATAATAGTTATTAACACCATAATATGCGGACATACCCGTAAAATTTGGACTATATGTTCTCGAGGTTGTAAAGCCAGGAGAGGATGAATTAAAGGCATCAAAATCCATATCCACTAAATTAGCAACCGATGTAGTATTGGTACATTGCTCACATGGTTTTAATATTATACAATCACTAGAGCAATTGATAACCTGCGTGGTACCATCCGTAAAAACAGCCGTTACTTTGAAAGCACCAACATCACCTATTGAAGGCACTTCCAGAGTTGAAAATCCTGCTACATCAGAAAAATTATGACTGTTTCCTGTATCATCGAACGTCATGGACAGCTCGCAGGTTTCCACTCCGCTTCCATTTTTTATACTGATGTGAAGCACTTTAGTTGTATTGTTTACACTCAGGAAATTCCATTCTGCCGGTTCAGGGCTTACATCAAACAAATCGGCAAAATAAGGGAGTGGTGTAAGGCCAACATCCGTTAATAATTTTCCTTGCGCAGCAATGTTGTTTAATCCGGCAAGAAACGTTTCATTAGTTTCGTAACCAGGCCCTGTACAACTGATGTTTGGTGGAGGAAGGCAGGTTTTAAGGTTAAAGCAGTTGGTGCTCGTAACCGTAACAGTTATAAAGCTGCTACCTATCCATGCATCCATTGTAAAAGAAGTGGTTGGATTGGAAGAGGTAGGAGTGATGTTTGTAAAATAATCCACATCATCCATATCATACGGAACAACACCGTCTTCAAAATCAAAAAGATAAGTACAAGTTGAAGTTGTTTCGCCTACAGTATAAGAAAGAGTACCTGTTTGTGAACCATTGTTCCAGCTCCAGTCAGCATCCGATATGCTTGAACCGCTTGCTAACAGTAATTTATCAAAAAACAATTCATCGTAAGGCGATACATCAATATCATCACCTGTTAGCATATCACCTCCGGCTATCAGCCCGTTAAACAGGTTCTGAAGATTTATCGCCATTTCATTCGGGCCACAGTTGTTTGGAAAGGAGCAGCCATCCAGTTTGATACAGGTATTGCCTGTTACGGCTACTTCAATTGCCGGTATTAAATCGGCAGGGTTGGTATCGATATAGGCTTTAATGGTAAAGTTATAGGTACCGGAAGGAGATTCGGTAGTAAATTGAATTCCATAAAGGCGAATAACATCATCCCAGTCATAGCTGCCGGGTAGTGAAAGGTGAAGGCCAATACCATCCTCGCCACAAGCATCTGGTGTGCCATCTACTGCACCTTCCCTGAACTTAACGTCCAGGTCAGTCCCTGTTTCTGTTGATTCCCAGTAATATTCCATTTGCGGTAATACCGTGGAAGGATCTGTTGGAGCAACTACAGCATCGTACAATTTTTTTGTAAATGCAGGGGTACTCATGAGGCTGAAATCAGTTGTAAGTAGATTGTCCTGTGCAAATTTATCCAGCATATTGCCTAAGTCAGTAGTAACGGGGCATTGGCCGGTTTGCAAATAGGTGTTGTATTCAGTAGTGTTGGTAAGGTTATTTACTGCGGTAGCAGCATCACCAAAAGGATCTACTCCCGGTATAATGTCGGAACCGTTCTGGAACCGTTTTGTTTTGTCTTTGTAATAGAACCAGGTACTCACACCGCAGGGCTCGTCTGTGCTTATCCAGCTGAATGGTCCGCCACCCCAGGGGTTGTACGGCTGAGAACCGATACCAATACAACCGTTGTAACGGTTGTCATATACATGAGTAGCATAAAAGTTGGCGGCCTGTTGTTGCAGCTTTTGCTTTTCTGCAATGTACATGTTGCGGTATAATATCCATTGTTTGTTCTTTTCATCTGTTGTACCACCCATGAAGGCTGCCGTACAGGTGCCGTAATAAGTAGTACCGCATAAAATTGTTTGTGCTACAACTACATCAAGTGTTAGTGAGGAACTGTTATAATTACCCAAAAGAGTACCCATTACTCCCGACTGAGGAGCTCCCTGACCAGCGTTTGGTGTTGCAGAACCACTAAAATAAGGGTCTTTTGCGAGAACATCTGCCGCGGGAGTGCCAGTAATAAATCCTGCAGTGATAGCATCAGCAGCGGTATTTATAGAGCGTAAAAGATCATCAAAACTATCACTCGTATAGTTGGTACCTGAAACAGCAAATTTGGATTCATTTTTATTACTGTTTTTAATGCACCATTTATAATAGGCGTATTCAGGGTGGTATTCCACCAGTGATTTAGCCCATTCCGGGTGGCTGGAGAAGGCGTTGATAAAATCGGTAAGATTGGCAAGTTCCTGTGGATAAATATATTCAGTGCCATCAGTATGTGTTTTAATTGTTGCTGCGTAGCAAGTTGTTGTTAAAGGTGCAGGATAGTAATTTCCATCAGGTCCTTTTACAATGGTAATTCTGGATTCACTGCCATCTTCTTCATAATAGCGAGCATAAGCGGTTACGCCAATAGTACGCTGAGGAGTACGCCAATATGAATATACACTGGTGCTGCAAGGAGTTGCCCGATCCGGGAGCATATTACTGGAATTAAATATTGACAATGGATCGGAGGCTGAATAGTTCCCGCTTCCATCAATTTCATATTTTGCATATTGTCCACCCGGACTCACATCCGATAACAAGGTCTGGTATTGTGATTCGCACAGGTTGATGGGTTCACATGGTTCCGTGCACTCATCAATTGCTTTGTCGCGTTCTTCCTCCGACATAAAATCATACTCCGGATCGTATTCTTCACTTTCAGGGTTTATTTTATCCGGATCATTATGCAATGCATAATAATTCACAACTTTTGTAGAGCAGGCCGCACAACTGATATCACAGTCTGTAGTATCAATATGTGCCATTGCCGAATCGAGAAACTCATCGTATGTTTTGATGCACTCGTTGTTTCTCAGGTAATTATCAGTGTAAACATCTAATGCACTCTGGCTGATAGTTAGTTTTTTTGATAGGGTATAGTTACCAACCGGCAAATCATCCACAGTTACCGGAGTAAGCGCATTTGCACCTAAGGTTAAGGTGAGTGCAGTTCCACACACAGTATCAACAGTTCCAACTATGTCGCTCACGGGATCGAACATGTTTTCTCCGCATTCATTTGTGAGGCTTATTTCCATTTCATAAATACAATCATAACAAATTGGATCGAGCAGGCAGGTATCCGTGTAGGTAGGTACTTCCAGATCATAATAAAATTCGTATTGATTTGTATTGGTTGGAACCAGCAACTCTTTTGAAAAGATAAGTGAGTTGTTTTCTATCCTGTTACCATTGGGTATGGTTGCATCACCGTGCTTCAGGTAATGTATTGTAAGTTCATTTCCCGGATTATTGCTTGCAAGCGCATTCACATTGCCGGGTGCTTCACCGGCAAGTGAAGTGGCAATTACACGGCCCTGCTGATCGAGGTAAGATACACTGATTTGCTTATTGGCATCCTGCACCATGTTTTTTTTATAGTGCTTGTATTCGCCCACTTCTGCTCCAAACATCCTGTCAAGCTGTGCCTGCTCGGGTTGTCCATAATAATATTTTGTTTCATGATCTGTTCCCAGTTTATGGTCAACACCAACACCACTTTGCTTGCGGATACGGCCGGTATTGTCAGGTGTATATTCCACCTGAGAAAAAGGGTAAAGTTGTGCATCGGGCACATAGGCCTGCACACCGGCTTTATCCGGGTTGGAAGATGAATAATAGTTTGAGCTTCCTGTGGTGGTACTCATTCCGTTTGTTGGAGTAGTGCAAGGCACCATTGGGTTATCCTGATCAAAATCGCTACGGCTGTATGTTGGTGTGCCGGTAATAACACTCTTGTTGAAATCCGGGTAATATTTAATTTCGGCATCACTGGTAGGGGTGGGCAATACCTGCACAGCGCCACGTCCCTGGTGGTCATAAAATGTTTCGCCAATGATGGCCTTATTATCTGTATTCAGCTTTGTTACCGACTGGCGGTTACGAAGGCTGCCGTCAAAGTAGGATACCACTTCTTTCTTTTTTCCTTCTTCGGCATAGCTGGCGCTGTATTGCCAGTTTTTGTCTTTTTCGTGGCGGTCGGCTGTGTTGATGGGATAATAACTATTGCTTCCTGCGAGGTTTACTTTTGATGTTTCCAAACCACTACCGCTCCATTTGCCAACAAGCTCGCTGGAAGTATTTGACAGAGAACGTCCGATAGCCCTTACACGGTAAACAAGATAGCCCTGATCATAAATAAGGGATACTGGATAAGAGTTCTGGCTGACACGTACGCGGGTACTGTTGTTTTTAAAACTGTAATCTGTAAGATTGTCAGCAACTGGAGTGGTGCCCGACACAGGATAACTGTTAGCATAGGTCCATTCAAGTTCGTATTCTTCAGCACCTGCCTGAGTGTTCCATTTGATCACGAGCTCATTGGATGCTGAGAGACTGGCAGAATTCATCGTTGGTGCTATGGTAGTGGTAAACTGGTAGTAACGTTCAGAGGTCTGTTCCACTTCAAGCGCCATATTTTGCGGGATGTCTCCCGGTAAAATAAATGCACCGGAACCGTCCTTAATGTATTGAATGGTGGCTGATATACTATGGCTTCCGTTTACAACGTATACGCTTTTGTCTTTATAGGAACCTGTTGGAGAATAGCCTATTTCCAGATCTACGGGGAAAGGTGTTGACTGAAGATTACCATTTTTATCGTATGATTTTATTAAAAGTCCTACTTTTACCGTGCTGCTGGTATTATAATACAGGTTGCTTGCATTGTCAATGCTGAAGATAACAATTCCGCTGGCGCTGGCTACTTTGGCTGCTCCACCAAGTTCAACATTAGGGTAATTGTTGTCCTGCACAAAAACCTGTGCGTTATCCTGGATCTGGCTGCCTGCAATGCGGCTGTTCACTGTTTCATTGCCGGCTGTTAACAAGCCGGTGCAACAAAGCAGAAAAAAGCAGAGACTGGTAATGTTTCGTAAAAAATTCATAAGCGGTGTATGATTAAGTTGTCTATTCTTCATTTTTATGCGATGCAAAAACAAAATTGTTTTTTTCCGTTTGTTAAATCGTTTCGTTCTATTTTGCAAACTTCTGATCAATCAACTGGTAACTGTTGTAAGCACTTGCGGTATAATATTTCCCTTTCTTTTTTTCTATGAACTTTTCCTCTAAAAAAAATGAAATGTCAGTTATTTTTTTGAGGCTTGCGTTTAAAAATGCTATTTCCAGGCGGGGTTTATCTTTTACAGAATTCGGATCTTCTTCATTGAGCTTTATTGTCTGGCGGTAATACATTACCAGTTTTTCAACCAGGAATGTCTTTTTGTTGAAATAAAGCTCTACAGCATCGTATTCTGAAGGTGCATTTTGTTTAAACACAAGTTTGTATCCGCTCTGATTTCCTGTTGTTCCGATAAACTCTACAGAAGAGCATAGCGAAAGACTTTTTTCAAGATCAAGCATTGTAATTTTTGATGCGCTGAATCTAGCCGGGTTGGCTACAACAATCAGCTTGTCGTCATTGTCAATAACAAGAGAATAATTTTTGTTATGCACTGCTTCAATATCTTTTACTTTGCTGTATTTCATAATACCATGCTGTTTAAAGCATCCCGCATGGGTTTCCTCAGGCACTTTCGACTTGGCTGATGGAAATAGTGTATAGGTGATATCCATGGATAAATCTTCCAATGAAGTATAGGTCTCATTTATTTTCAGTATATCCTGCTTTGCATTTTGAGCTGCTGCTGAAAAAAAT
Source organism: Bacteroidota bacterium (assembly GCA_040388455.1). Lineage (GTDB taxonomy): Bacteria > Bacteroidota > Bacteroidia > 2-12-FULL-35-15 > 2-12-FULL-35-15 > 2-12-FULL-35-15. The sequence goes on along the minus strand of JAZKBX010000005.1, from coordinate 14,079 downwards.
AAACTTAAGAGCATCAAACAAAAACAATACTTTGTAATGAGGCTGGTCATGCTTCTTTGGTTTCTCCTTTGAAAAGAAAATAGTGTAGATGGTACCATAACTAATTTTTATTATTGTTGTCTTCTGCTGTTATTGCGTGTTTCCTTAATGGTGACAATGCCACGCTCTGTTTCTTTTTTCACACGTATAAGCGCTCCTTCTTCATCATACTCATAAAAAGTTGCATAGTTGTTTTCATCCAACTCCGCTGCCAGGCGCAGTGTTACAGGATCGTACACATAGGATTTCATACTGCTGTTAAAGGGTTGTATACGGATATCGTCAAAATATACTGGCGCTGACCAGGTGTTAACCAACTCTATCTGAATTTGTGTGGCACCTGCAGGTATTGTCCATACAGGAGATTCGATGCGCTGCCATCCGTCAATAATTTTTGATGTAGCAGCAACCGGCATATACGTACCATATACTACGCCTGAACCTACAAAGCTTATTTTAACTCCTGCATTTGCATACGTGGTAAGGTTAGTTGCATTGTCCTGTTTTACCCAGGTACTCAATATGTAATCACCCGGAGTGGGCGCGAATGAACCGATACAATCGTCACAGCCGAGGTTAGGGCAGTGGGTTACAGTAATTTCAACACTTTCATCAGTAATAGCTCCTGCACATTCTGTAATATCCGACAGAATGAGCCTTACCAGGTAGGTACCTTCACTGGTGTATGTATGCATAGGATCTTCCGAAGTTACTCCATCGCCAAAATCCCAGAGATATTCCACACCGGCAGTACAAGTTGGCAAGCCAGAGAAAACAGCAGGATTGCCTACACAAATTTCAGAAGGTGCAGTAATGCCGCTGCCTGTGCATTCCGGGCAGTTCACTACAGTTATGGTTATTGTATCATAATGATGACAAATGGAAGGACCAGCTGCATTCTGTAACCATCCATGTACAATAATAGTATAGGTACCGGCCGAAGTCGGTGTCCAGGTATAAGGACTGGTAGCTGGGTTTACTATAATTGCACCGCTAGCTATATCCAGGCTGTAGATTGTTGTGGCTGTGCCCGTATTTATTCCTGTAAAAATAAGATCTACCGGTGTGTTCACCAGTACCGTATAAGCGCTGGCCGTAAGTACTACTCCAATAGGGCCGATTGTTATTACTCTTGTACTCGCTACTGTTGGACATGGAGGCGCCCCAGGATTTATATCATTGTCTTCAACTGTAAGTGTTACTGTATATGTGCCTGGGCTTGCATAGGTATGGCTTGTTCCTCCTGAGTTAACAACGGTTTGCGTATTGCCATCTCCATAGTCCCACGTATAATCAAATCCCGTTTGATTATCGACTGCTGAAAAATAGCCCACATTGCTGTTAACACAATTGTTGGTTTGATTAAAGTCGGCATCTGGACATGACTCAGGTACAGAAGCCAGAACATTTACAGTTATTGTATCGTAAATATCACAGCCTACAGTGGAGAAAAACCGAATGCGACCAATTATCTGGTAAGTTCCTGGGCTGGTGGGAGTCCAGTAATAAGAACCAGGAGCAGGATCAATGATTGTACCTGCAATATCGAGATAATATTGGTGGCTATATAAAGGATAGGGTGTAGACGAAGAAAGAACCACAGGTGTATTTACCATAACTGTGAAAGTACTGGCAGTTAAAGAATAGTAAGGAGGCTCAATATCCAGGTAAGGAATAGTTATATAAGCCGATGTGGTTGAATTGGAACACGGTGAGGGAACATATTCTTCACCAGGTGCGAGAGGACAGTTTATTGTGTCATTATACCTTAGTGTAAGTGTTACTAAATAGGTTCCGGGGGCGGCATACGTATGTGAAGGAGTGTTATTCCCTATTCCGTAAACACTATCCCCGTCTCCGAAGTTCCACAAATAGCAAGCAGTTGAGTCATAATTAGCGGCAAAGTGGTTGTGTGATTCACAGTCAATTGAAAAAGTAAATTCCGGTTCAGGACAGCCCTGTCCGAATAATAAACCACTAAAAAATACCAGTGTGACTGTTGTTATCAGAAATATTTTATTTTTCATTTGTATCGTCAGATATAATAAGTAGTATAGACAGACTCTGGTATGTATTGATTATTCTGTACATTTCTGCAGCGTCTTATTTACTTTTACCGTGGTGCCTGCAGGCACTTTTATTGATCGTTTACCACTATGCGATTGTGCATTGGAAATATCAATACCAGTACCTGTTGGATCCACTTTGGTTTCATAGCTGAAATGATCGTAAGCACAATCATCAAAGTCATAATCTTCGAAATTGTCGAATGCAATTTGCCTGTATCGTGTATTAGAGCCAACTGCAATAGGTAAAGTATTGTTATAGCCATATACAGCCGCAGAATACCTGTTTAATGCATCCTTATTTTCCAGCTCAGGCCCATAGGGGCTGTATTCAGTTACTTCAGAGGTCCATGTCCAGTCTGACGATGGCGAAGCCAGGTTGGTAGGTACTGTCCAATTACCGGAAGTTTGGGGTGTCCAGAATTGCCTGAAGAATTTGTAAGTACCATCTTTGCGGATGTTTGCATTGTCATTCAGTTTGGTTTGTTTGCGGTCACTTAAAAAAGCATACGACTTCTTGGCTCTCCAGTTACCCAGTATTCCCCGTATGTAAGGGTTGCCTGGTTCATTCGGGTTGATGCCGCATTCGCAGAAGGTGCGCCATTCTTCAGAATACTCAGAGGCACCTGCATTCAAAATATTGAGACTTTCATCAAAAGTTGGTAACAGAACATTGTTTCCGATAGGATTGGTTAATGAGGCAAAAGAGCCTATTGGCAAGCCCTGCTGGTTGCGCCTGCCGGAACGAATGATTTTAATGGCAGTAACTCCGGAAACAGATGCATGGCTACCCGCTATATCAATAACGTAAAGGTCATTGCTTGTTTCCTCGTTTATCCAGAATCTTCCGGTTGCTATTGTAGAACCTGTTATAAGTTCTACCTCATCACCAGGTATAAGAATATTGGAAGGATTGGTTGTGATTTTTCCAGTTGCGCTGGTGTATCCTAAACCATCCCCGGCAGTCAGAACAGTACCGATATTTTTGTAGCCTGGTCCCATGCGATCATACGCAAGGTGAGCAGGGAAATTGAGCGAATACATTTCATCGTTGAAATCATTTTTGGTTTTTGTAAGTACTACTTCACCTGTTTCGGAGTCATAAGCAAGGTTTTGTGTAGATACGCGTGAATCCAAATCGTATGCAATGGTTTCTTCCAGTAGGCCAAAACGGTTGATTACTTTTGTTGTGCTTGCAGTGCGTAAACGGGTGCGCTCGCTTGAAAACGTTGGCAGGATTGGAGGAATAATAACAGGAATGGGGCCTGCCTGAAATGCATACAGATTCAGTTGCATACCGGCATTTACTATTTCTGTTTTCTGCTCGCGCATATCGGCAATAAAATCATAATCAACTCCAATTTGTGCTGTTTGTATGCTTCCGTCTTTATTGATTACTTTAACTCCATTGTCAAGTTTTCCCCACTTGGTTTTGTATTTGTATTCTACACCAGAAATTGGGCTTGTTTTATCTTCAGCATACACCCAGGTGGCTTTTGGCCTGCCATGCATATCATTTAGCTCTATTGAAAAGCCCTGGCTGGCAGTGAGGTAATCTCTTACTTTTAATTTTAACAATTGACTTAACTGACCTGTTTTTTTAGGGCGGGCATCCATTGGGGTGCGTGTAGCAATAACAGGGTAATCTTTGGCTGTGTAAAATTCACTTACAACAGCTCCTGTTGCATGTCGCTTTACAGAACCATATTGTAAATTTTTTACAGTTACTTTACTATAGCCAACAGTTGCTGAAGGAAAAAAGCATTCGCCAAAAGGTTCTTCCTGGAAATAGTCCAGGTCGGCAGCAAGTTTCAGCTCTTCTTTGAAAGGAACCGGCAACCGGAATGGATTTTCGTCTCCTCCCATCAGCGGCTCGTAAGAAGCCACACCTGAGCTGATAGAAGTGCCATTCTCTTCTATCGTGTAAGTATATTCCTGCCCGTATTCAGATGTTCTGCCGGTATTATCGTCATTATCAGTGCCGTCCAGCATATCGCCCCAGTCATCCTTTATTTTAATCTTATGCACTCTGAGGCCCCCACCCAGTTTTTTCTTATTAGGGCTTAATAGGCGGACCCAGCATTTATTCAGCGTTACATCTTTTCCATACCCTTTCGCATAAAGTGCTCCGTTTGCCCCCTCATAGGCATCAATGATATTCTCCATCATATTGGCATCGGCAAGGGCATTTGTTATGTCTTTAACATTTACTTCTTCAGGGTCCGGATCTGTAAATGAATAGTTATAAGCTTGTCTTGGGGTATTAATGCGAGCAAATTGTATAGCTGCTTTTGTTATAGGATTAACCGGATCTCCTCCGTTATCTTCAATTGTTGTATTGTTTAGTTGAATATATCCATAGGTATAAGAACTCCCTATTATTGTGGAAGCATCCGTTGCATAACCATAACTTTTAATACCCGATGCATATCCTGAAACATAATCATAACCTGCCCCGTTAATATGTACAAGAAAACGGAAGTACAGATCGTTTATACCTTTTATGTATTTGTTATAAAATTCATCTGTAGAAGCACCGGATACAAGTGTTGGTGTTTGAAGCTTAAAAAATAAATAAGCGCCTCCATTTATTAAATTTGGTATCAGGGTTTTGTCAGTGGCAGAGGTAGGTGAAGAGCCTGGCAATGTTCCAATACTCGTAATATTGAACATCTGCATGGCTTGCCTGTCCTGAACATACGCGTAATCATCCGATTCATATGTTATATCAATTGTTCCCCCGGAAGGCAGGCCTACTTTAGTAAGTGTCCATGCTGAAGCGAACAGTTCTGCAAAGGTTTTGTTTGGCTCTCCGCCATTATACAGAGGATCTCCGGAAGGGATTATTTCCTGGTTGGTATACGGGAATTCTGAATTCGGTAAACCGGCAGGCGCATCTCTTTTATAATTCCCCCATCTGTCATAGCCTTTCATATTGTAATCGGGATTAAAATCAGAGTACGTAAAAGAATAAGGGCTTAATCGTGCTTTGTTGGAGTTGCCATAGGTAAAATAAATCTGTTTCAGTGTGAGTTTGCCTTTGTTGGTATTGTTAAGTTCGCATTCTGTATCAATTGTCCATAAACCACTAGAATAGGGCGCATTGTCAGCATGACCGGCATTGTTCAATGTGTTACCGCACAGTGAATAGTCATACACAAAGTGTACTTCTTTAATTGGTGTTGCTGAAGCAAGGTTTGATATATGTATTTCGTAATCCGGCCTGGAGTATAGGGATATTTTTTTCAGTAATTTGTTTGTATTGTCACCAATACGCCCATTTTCATCGTGCACATCAAAGCCATCGGCCCTGTTCTTTGTTTCAAAAACCGCGACATAGTTTTTGGTTTCAATCTTTTTGAGTATCCATATTTCTTTTTCACCATATACATAGTTGCCCTGATTATCTGAAATTCCGGTTTTTAACCCTTCGTTAAAGTTCGCTTTGTCTTCGGAGTAAGGTACACGCCAGTTGTAGACACCATTCCCGGTAGCCGAAGTTTTTTCATAGGAAAATTTGGTGTAGGTACCGTAGTCATCAGGGGTTAAACCATTTCCTCCAATATCAACATAGTCAGGTGAAAGCACGGCTGTAAGTAAATAAGAGTGCGCATAAGGCGGCAGGCTTGTACTGCTGTAGTAGTTGTCAAGGCCTTTATCATTTCCGATGGAGTTGTCTGCCGGTGTGGAGATGTCTCCCGGAAAATAGTCAACCAATCCGGTACTTACATCACCTGTTGCAGTCCCAAGGCTAAAAGTTACCTCCTTTTGTTTTATGTTGTAAGCAGGTAAGCCGTAAACGTAACGGGTACCATCGTTCTTGGTGGTAGTTATTTCAGCAATGTGTTTGCTGTTGTTATGTTCAATCGTGCCTGGGTAAATAAGTGCATTCAAATCATCATCAATTGCTGTTTTGCTGTATTCTTCTTTATTAATGAATGAAAACAACTGGTTGCGTCTTTGTCTTTCTTCGCGGTAAGGGGTTGTTGGAATGTTCATTTCTGAACCAGCATCGGTTCCTACAACGAATGTATTTTTTGTTTTCACTTCATAAGCATCAAGGTTCTCGAGGCCAATTCGTACTGGTTGGGCTTCACCAATATCCGTGTAAAGCTGAGAGTAGGAATCAACATTTTTTTCACCGGCTTCTTTAAAATAATAGGGTTCATACAATGGTTTATTTTCTACCGTTTTTCTAAATTTCAATCTTTCAGCAGCTTTGTTATTTTCAGCCCATTTACCGGATGTAGAGTTCACATCGGTAATGGTAATATCTCCTCCACCTTGTGATAGATTTCCGCTTCCGAGCTCGACTCCGAGGCTATAGCTGTCGCTGGTTGTATTTGCCCTGCTGTCAAATATGTAACCCAGGTCACCACGGAAAGGACGGAACATTCCGCCAACACCCTGTCCTGAAACAGAGAACAAATCGTAAGAATAATTAGTCAAGGGGAGGCAGGGAGTATTTTTAGTAAATGCCCCGTCTTTTTCGCGATTGAAATCCAGCATCACTTTATCCATTGCTCCACCTTCATGAGAATACATATATCCATAAGCTGGTACTTCATCAGAGTTTGTTGCAAGTTTCTGTTCTGAATAATAACCACTGGCATTTAGTGTTCCGTCAAACGTAAACAAGGTAATGCCCGTCTTAAATGAGGTAGTTATAGACAGGTTTTTCATTGGCATACTGATACTCGGTATGTACGTAGGATTGCCATAGCTGTATGAACACCCTGTGCCAATTGAATTGCTTAACCCCTCAAAGCCCCCGACTCCAGTCTTTGCATAAACATCGTTGCCTTTATCGTCTTTTGATTTTTTGAATTTGTCCATGGTACCCTGTTCAATACTTATGTTCAGAGTCAGGGCTTTTAAGCCAGCTCTTGAATTAAACGAGCCACCCAATGATGCACCAAATTTTGTATCGGCACCATCCTTTTTATCATTAACTGCGGAGAATGAAACCGATGGAGATATATCCAAACCGTCTGCACTTGAATGCAAGCCCAAGCCTACAGTTCCTGATGGTTTCCCTTTTTCTCCGGCTGTAAAGGCGATGTTGGCAGACTGTTCAAAGCCAACTCCTGTATAATTGTTATACTTAGCTCCAATAGAATAACCTATGGTCAATACATCAAAACCGGCAAAAGAGCCGCCAATACCAACGTTTACACCATAGGTCTGATTTTTTTTAACATTGAATTCTTTTTTTACTTTATCTCCTTTAAAATCATCCGGCAATCCCCTCATGCTCCTGTTTATAGCACCGGGATTAATGTTCCAGCCAAGGCCTACCCAACTTGCTTCCTGGTCCATCGAAATTCCTGAGTGATAGCTTATGTTTACCGGGTAACCACCTACATCCAACAATGGAATATTGTAATTGTAATCACCTGAAAACAGGTCAACCATTTCTGATGTACCTACCGGCTCAAAGCTGCTGCTTTCGGGTTGTGCAGGCCCACCTGTTAAAGCAAAGGCAACAGTAGGTGACACAATTTGAAATAATAAACAGAGTACCATGTAGATGGCAACACCTTTTAGAAATTTACTTTTTATCATAATTAACTGGTTATTACCAATGGTAATTTTTTATAATTTTTCAATTGTACTGTCAAGTATATTTTTCCTGTTCCGAATACTTTTTCATTATAAAACAAGGTTTTGTTGTTCATGCTTTCGGTAGGAGGAAAACCCAATACAAAAGTGGCATACGGGGCAAGTCCATATACTCTTTCAAAATGAAACAAGGCGCAATCAAGGGTGTCTTTTCCATCAATTAATTTCAAATCTTTCTGCATCTCGAATGAATAGTATTGTATGCGGTGGTAGTATTCATTTGTACTCCCCAACTTCTTTTTCAGTAATTCACCTTCACCTGGTGCTGAAATACGAAAGGTGTAATATTGAAGGTCACTGTAATTGTCAATTGTTTTTTCTAACTCATTAGTCAGAATTGAATCTTTTTTTAATTCCATTAAGGCTAGATATTCCAAGGGCTTATATTGTAATGTGTAGGTGAAATCTTCTATTGTTTTCTCTACTTTTAACCCATTTTGCATGTCTTCAACCCACGATACATAATCCCCTGGAAGCAGCATTTCTGGTGCATCTGCCGGCTTAGGTATGGACGCACCCAACTGATTGCCAGGTGCTTCTGCAGCCGAAGGAGTGCAGGAGAAATAAGCTATTGCAATGCCCGCAAGAAATAATAAAAAATTTATTTTTTTCATTCTGTGTTTCCTTTGTAGCGATTGTTAATGTATTTTTTCACATCTTCCGTAATGTTGTTTTGCGCTTTTGAAAACATAAGAAAACCACTTCCATCTGCTCCGAATATGTATGTATAGCCATGTTTTTCACCGTAATCTTTTACATATTGGTTCATTTGAGTGATGATTTGTTTATCATATTGCTGGCTGGCTGCCTGTATGTCTTCCTCAAATTGTTTTTTCTTTTGCAGATATTCATCCTTTTTCACTTCAAACAGTGCTATTCGCTCCTTATTTTTTTGATTTTCAGACTGTATCTGTTTTGATAATAGTTTTAATTGAAATTCAAGACTGTCTATAACTACGAGTCTTGCTTCCTTTACTATTGTTAACTGTTTTTCCAGTTCTTTTTTCAGAGTAAATTCAGAAAAAATTTTATCGAGCTCCACATACCCTGTTTTTTCTGACGATGGTGTGTATGAGTAAAGCAATAATGATATGGATACAAATCCAATAATAACTAGAGCTATGAGTACGAAACGTTTGGCCATTTTTAAATTGATAATTAATTTATTAATATTTAAATCTTAAATAATAGGATACATTTTTTTCAGTAGTTACTTGCAGGGTATAATAGTTGCCTCCAGAGGTAAGTGTACCTTCTAAATTCAATTCATAACGGTTGTCTCCATAACTTTTTACCGTTGTATTAATTGAAGGAACTGATACTGTATCTCCAGTCAGATTATCAACCACTTTATAGTTTAGAACTCCGGAATTATACTCTCCATCAAACTTGAAATAAAGTTTACCAAGTATAGGCAGGTAGAATCCACCATTTAATTTTTTTCTTAAGGTTGAATAGGGTTTAAATAAATTTCCTAAGCCGAAAGAAGATTCTATTTGAAATGTTGTTCCAATTGTATATAAGGAGACATTAATTTGTAATACTTCTTTTGCGTTAACCTCTTGGTTATAAAAAACAATTTCATTTTTTGTATAAAACAAAACGTTTCCAATCCTTTCAATATGGATAATATCATTGATAGCAGCTGATCCATAATTACCAATAAGTACTCCACTGTTATAGACGCTGATCTGCCCAGAATCCAACATCACGGCATATTGAATACTATCAAAATCAGTAGTGCTATTTGTGGACAATCCAAACTCGAAGGTGTTGATAAGAGCATCAACGTTATATGCTATCCAACCGTTTTCCAATCTTTTTAATTGGTTGTATGAGATAGCTCCTGCATTACCCCATCCGTTTGAAGCTGTTTTGGTAATTACATTCCCAGCTTGCGTTACACCTGCATAATCTTTCCATGCACTTTGAGTAGTACTATCTGTTCCTCCCAGTAAAGTAGTAGTTCCATAACCGTTAATTTTAGCACCCCAGCCAATAAAAACACCTCCGGAGAACTCCGGACCGCCTTTAACAATATACCTGGTGCTTTGTGCATTTAATAAAGCGGTGATGCTTATTAATGCGGAAAGGGTTAAGAGACGAATATGTTTTGTTACATGCATAAAAAAAAATTCTTGGGCTTTTCGATTCCTAATTTTACTTAAAAAGCATTAATATAAACATATGATACTACAGGCGAACCAGCATGAACTTGTAATCTCGAATAAAGAGTAGCATCTGTTATATTATTTACTGTTCCGTCATAAAGAAAAGACCATGTTGTTCCACCATTATTGCTGATGTAATAATAATATCCATTTGAAACTGATACTATTTTAATTCTAAAGGTAGTTCCAGCTACACAGGTGTAACTTGCAGATCCACGAGCTGTCCCGTTTTCATAAACTACTACAGTTCCAGCGCCAGTGGTGAAACGAAATCCACATATATTGTTATAATTTGCTGTGGTTGTGTTAGAAAATCCAATAAGAAAGTCACTTGAAGCATCTGGCTTCACATCCATTACTAACATAGGTAAAAGTGTTCTTGCGTATGAAGCCACACTATTGATCCCTCTTGAATTCCAAGCGCCAGCGCCAGTAACTGTAATGTTACCATTTTGAGTTGCAGCACCTGTAACTATCCATTTACCTGTATTTACAGTAGTCCCGCCAAACATATCTGACCAGCCATAATTTGCTGATGGAGCAGTTGGTGTATTCCAAGTTGCCAAACCTACAGCATCGGAAGTTAATACTTTACCTGCTCCGGGGGTACCACCAGTAATTTTTACCTGTCCGGCAATTTCTAATTTTGCGCCAGGGCTTGTTGTTCCGATACCAACATTGCCAACACTGAACGCGAACGAACTCGCATCAAGTCGCATTTGTTTGTAAGCTGAGGCCCCCCTATCGTATGTTTGAATTAGACCAAAATCATTTCCGCCATCCGCACGGTAAACTAATTCGACTCCCTTTCCGGTAGTTGGTGCAACGAGAGTCGTAACAGCAAGACTTCTCGAAAAACCTTTAACGTCCAATAGTGCTGAAGGGCCCGTTGTTCCGATACCTACATTGCCACTAATTATCGCTCCATTACTTGGTGCCGCGCTAGTGCCAGCATAAGAACCAACAGCCAGTCCACCAGAGATATCTAGTGCAGATAAAGGGGTTGAATGACGTATGCCAATATTGCCAGTTGACTTAACAACGGTTAAAATATTAGTGCCAGTACCATAATTATAAAGACTAAAATCACTTGAACCAATAGGTCCCACGGCCGTACCGAGTATGAAATCAGAAGAGCCATTTGTACGGTATAAAATGGCAGAACTCCCTCCACTACTAATAGTGCCCCTATCTAAAAAAAGAGTAGAACTACCGCCAGTAAAAGTTGATTTGACTTGTGCAGATGCTGATGCAGTTGAAGACATTATGTCTAACAAATTGGTTGGTGAAGTAGTTCCAATACCGACATTGCCTTCAATAATAACACCATTCGTAGGGGCTGCTGTTGTACCTGAATATGTTGCGCCAATAGATACACCTCCCTCAACATCTAATATACTTGCTGGTGTTGTTGTCCCTATACCTACCCTTTTATAATTAGTTATTCTCATAACTTCACTTAACGTAGTTTGAGATGTGGTCGAAAAAGCCAAATCACTGCCATAATTGACCCAATTTGATTTTACCCCATAGGCATTTATATTGATTACTGATCTATTTGTTGGTCCTGGTGCATCATAAGTGCCTTTAATTCCAAGCCCTGAATCGTAATTTGACCCCGCAGACGGTGTATTGATAAATAATGAGCCTCCCGCTGAAGACGTTCCAATAGTAACCAATCCCAAACTTGGATAAGCAGCGCCCCAAGTTATACCTGCTGTTCCTGCAACATTTAATACAGAAACTGGTGCAGTAGTTCCTATACCGACATTGCCCATTGAATCAATAATCACGTTTTGCGTATTATTGGTTCGAAAACGAAGAGATTTATTGTCAGTAGTTCCTAAAAAATTTGCTTCTGTTGTTCCTGTATTTCCAGTTATTGTCCAATGAGTACCTAAGTCGGCACCGGTTGCGCCCGTGCTACCGGATGATCCAGTTGAACCGGTACTTCCTGTCACACCAACTGAACCATTGGGCCCGGTTGCTCCTGTGGAACCAGTGTTAGAAGTAGAACCGGTGGATCCCGTTGAACCTGTTTTACCTGTGCTTCCTGTTGCTCCTGTACTTCCTGTTGAACCTGTTCCGCTTGTATTTGCTCCAGTAGCCCCAATAGTTCCAGTTGCACCTGTTGCACCGGTATTAGAAGTAGAACCTGTGGAACCAGTTGAACCTGTTTTGCCTGTGCTTCCTGTTGCTCCTGTGCTTCCCGTTGAACCCGTTCCGCTTGTATTTGCTCCTGTGGCACCAATAGTTCCGGTTGCTCCTGTGGAACCTGTATTAGAGGTAGAACCGGTGGCCCCCGTTGAACCTGTTTTACCTGTGCTTCCTGTTGCTCCTGTACTTCCTGTTGAAC
>JAZKBX010000005.1:0-1725 GCA_040388455.1 Bacteroidota bacterium | reverse complement strand
TTCCGCTTGTATTTGCTCCAGTAGCCCCAATAGTTCCAGTTGCACCTGTTGCACCTGTATTTGAAGTTGATCCTGTGGAGCCCGTTGAACCTGTTGTACCAGTGTTAGATGTAGATCCAGTACTTCCAGTTGAACCCGTTCCGCTTGTATTTGCTCCAGTAGCCCCAATATTTCCAGTTGCACCTGTTGAACCTGTATTAGATGTTGCCCCTGTTGAGCCGGTGGATCCAGTTTTACCTGTTGCGCCAGTACTTGAAGTAGAGCCGGTTGAACCGGTTGAGCCACTTCCTGTTGCCCCCGTTGAACCAGTATTTGATGTTGAACCAGTTGAGCCAGTACTTCCTGTTGCTCCAGTGTTTGAAGTGGAACCTGTTGAACCGGTGGAGCCGGTATTTGATGTTGAACCGGTGCTTCCTGTTGAACCGGTGTTTGAAGTTGCGCCTGTTACGCCTGTTGAACCGGTAGAACCTGTACTAGATGTTGAACCAGTTGAGCCAGTGCTTCCTGTTGCTCCGGTGTTTGAAGTAGAACCGGTTGAACCGGTTGATCCGGTATTTGATGTTGAGCCGGTGCTTCCTGTTGAACCTGTGTTTGAAGTGGAACCTGTTGAACCGGTGGAGCCGGTATTTGATGTTGAACCGGTGCTTCCTGTTGAACCGGTGTTTGAAGTTGCGCCTGTTACGCCTGTTGAACCGGTAGAACCTGTACTAGATGTTGAACCAGTTGAGCCAGTGCTTCCTGTTGCTCCGGTGTTTGAAGTAGAACCGGTTGAACCGGTTGATCCGGTATTTGATGTTGAGCCGGTGCTTCCTGTTGAACCTGTGTTTGAAGTTGAACCTGTTGCTCCTGTTGAACCAGTATTGGATGTTGAACCTGTTGATCCTGTAGCACCAGTCGATCCGGTACTTGATGTTGAGCCGGTGCTTCCTGTTGTTCCTGTGTTTGAGGTTGAGCCAGTTGAACCTGTAATTCCTCCTATTCCATCAACACCGGTTGCGCCTGTAGATCCCGTACTTCCAGTTGAACCTATAAGCCCATTTGCTCCTACAGAACCAGTTTCTCCTGTTGCTCCCACTATTCCTTCAGCACCAGTTGCCCCAGTTGAACCATTATTTCCATTTGCGCCGGCAGCACCTGTTTCACCTGTTGTTCCTATTATTCCGTCAGCTCCTGTTGCCCCTGTTGAACCAGCAGCCCCAACCGGACCAATAGCCTGTACCCATTGCGTTCCATTCCAATACCAAAAACCTAATCCTCCACCAGTCATAGAAGCATTGTTGTTATACACTAACAATGAAATAGCAGGGTTTGTAATAGTTGTAGCATCTGTGGTAGATGTTAAGCTAACCCTAGGAATAAGCAAACCTTTATTAGGGCTTATAATATCAAGCATTGCCGATGAATCTGGAATTGCACCAGTAGTATTAATACCAAGGTTTTGTCCAATTGCTTTTTGTTGTAATAAAATAACAATAAAAAATAAACAAATTACGCTTGTAAAAAAACGCAGCGTTTGAGTTTGTTGCTTTATGATATTCATATTGAATGATACTTGAGTATACATACCTTTAATTGGTTTGCTTTTCATTATTTTATTTCTTTGATTTATCCTCTTTTATACCGAAGCAAACATATTTAGAATTTCAATTTTTATTTTACCAATATTTTACAAATGCTTTCATGTGTAATAAAAATGGATTATTTACTAAAAAACCTTTTTGTGTT
>JAZKBX010000004.1:0-7345 GCA_040388455.1 Bacteroidota bacterium | reverse complement strand
TGTATTGGATGGCAAGCTACTGCTTACTGTTGTGAAATTATTTCCAGTGTTGGTTGATCTATAAAAACTGGATGGAGAAACAGCGTAGATAATACTAGGGTCTCCCGGTTTTAGCTCGAGATCTTTTATACTATTTACTGACAATACTTTGGTCCAGGTAATTCCTGCATCAATTGATTTGAATACACCATTGCTGGTTCCGGCAAACAACATATTATTATCGTTTGGATTTATGATGATACGACTAACCGTTCTGTTTTGTGAAGTAGTCCAATTGAGACCAGTGATGTTCCAGGTGATACCGCCATTAATAGATTTTAATATACCAACACCATAAGTATCCGAAGCATCCACATCTCCGGTTGCTAAATACATGATATTTGTGTTTGTAGGATCAATGGCAATATCATTGATGCCAAGTGTAGGAAGTGCGTCAGTATTGGTTGTCCAGGTAGCTCCTCCATCCATGGTTTTCCATAAACCACCGGAAGGTGCGCCTACAAAAATTATATTCTGATCTATTGGATGGAAGCGGATGCAGCTTAAGCGGCCAGCTCCACCGCCATTTACCGGAACATTAAATGCGCCCATTGGTGACCAGTTACCACCAGTTTGCATTGAACTTTTAAGGGAGTGACTGGCAATTAAATTTTGCAATTCCTGATTCCCTTTTTGTATGAAAGATCTATCGCCAGAAGGGTAAACACGTGGAGAAACATAATTTTCCCAGCGTTTGTACATTGTAAAGCCTCCATTTTTACCTTCTGTTTTTTTTCCAAAAATAAAAAGGTTTTTAATTTTTTCTTTTATTTTTTCTTGTTTCCAATATTTGTTAAATGATTGCTGAACATCATAAAAATTAACAGAGGGGTCTTTCATTTTGTTTACCCAATCCTGTGCAATAGCTTTTTTTTCGTTCAGTAGGGCCGTCAATAATAATAAAAGAAATAATTTCCGAATCATGATTTGTTAATTTGATAGAACAATATACGATTTCTTTTTTTTAACACTTTTTTTAAGAGGTGACAGAATATTTTTCACCATTACAAAATCATTCATAAAATAACCATTGCCAATATCAAAATCGGCTACTTCTTTAATTATAAAACCATTTTTGGAATAAAAATTTACAGCCTTATAATTCATCCGATTTACTGTTAATTGAATGCTTTCGGGCTTGGTCAGCTGTTTTATGGCGTATTCAAATAATTCTGAACCGATTCCTTTTCTATGGCTATTAATTTCAATATAAAATTTATGCAGGAAATATTTTTTTTTATTTTTTGTACTTATAGAAATGTAACCAATTGGTTTGTCATCAATAAATGCTAATGTGAAAACATGTCCTTCCGTCATTTCCTGCAAAAGTTTTTCTGATGAATACATTTTTGCAAGCATGTAATCAATTTGCTTTAAAGTGATAATGCTGATATAATGTTTTTTCCATATTGACTTAGCTAATTGGGTGATCAATGGAACATCCTGTTTTGTAGCTTTTCGAAATGTTATTTTCATGAAGGAGGTTAATAGTTGATTACGGAAATTTGTTAATTTTTAATTTGAAAATATATTATTTAATTTAAAAATTTTCATTTGGCCGTTCCTTTTCTAAAAGGAAAAGGGCGGGCTTTTCGCTTCAATCTTTTCTAAACCGAAAAGGATTTTCGCTTCAATCCCTAACGCAACATTAGCAATGAGAGAATCATTAATACTACCAAATCTTCATCTCAATCTTTAGTTCCAATAGTTATTCTGTTACCCAATTTTTAATGATTTCTAATCCGTGTTCTGATAATATACTTTCCGGATGAAACTGAACACTTCTGATATCAAGCGTTTTATGGCGGAGTGCCATAATGCTTCCTTGTTCATCAATACATGTAATTTCCAATTCCTCAGGCAAATCATTTCTATTGACTATCCATGAATGATAACGGCCTACATTAAATTTCTTTGGAATGTTTTTAAATAGTGAATCATTAGCAATAATTTCAACGGGTGTAGAAACACCATGAAACACTTCATTTAAATTTGACAATGAACCTCCAAAAGCTTCTGCAATTGCCTGCTGGCCTAAACAAATCCCTAAGATGCTTTTTGTTGTAGCGTAAGTTTTAATTACATCCAATAATATACCTGCATCAGCTGGAATACCCGGGCCGGGTGAAAGTAAAATTTTATCAAACCGTTCGATCTCATTTAAACTGATCTTGTCATTACGATGTATTTCAATTGTAGCATCAGTAGCCATTTCGAGGTAATGAACTAAATTGTAAGTAAAACTATCGTAATTATCGAAAACAAGTATTTTCATTAACCCTTTTCTTAAACTCTCTAATCATTGGAGAGCGTTAGTAAACTATATCCGTCATATCTCATTATAACCTTCTCTAAAGCGGAGTTAGGAGTAAGGCTGAGTATATTATTTTTTACGAAACAACTCTTCTAATTTTGCTGTAGAACTATTCCAGTTAAAATTATGGATTGCGAATTTATAACCATTGATGGCAATTTCTCTTGCTTTTGCCTCATCCTGCAGAAGTTCAATAATGCATTGAACGTATTGTTCGGGAGTATCCGCTACCAGGATCTGATGATTGGGTTTTGCTCCAAGTGCATTGTTTGCAAGTGTTGACGTAACACAAGGCAATTGCATAGCCATGGCTTCTAATAATTTATTTTGTAAGCCAATGCTTATTTGCATTGGTGCAACTAATATTTTAGATTTTGCAAAATTCTCACGAATGTCGAACACCCAGCCACTGATCTCAACCCGGTCTGATTTCAATGCCATTACTTTATTATTGGGAGATGCACCAGAAATCAGCAAACGAACTTTTGGTAATTTTTCCCAGACCAACGGCATTATTTTATTAACCAGGTATTCAACGCTTTCCACATTTGGCGGGTAATTCATGTTTCCATTGAACAATAATTCAAACTCTTTTTCGTATGGAATTGATTTAAAATAATCGGTATCAACACCATTAGGAATGACCTTTATCTCTTGCTTTTGAGGATGTGGAATTAAATTTTTATCCTGATCCGAAATGATCGTTTTATTATTAAAATATTGAAATACGTCATGCTCATATCTTAATAACCTTCTATGTTCCAAAGCCAGTATTGGCCTCATATAAAATGGGTCTGTGGATTTTCTGCGTTCCATTCCTTTGGAAAACACATCCATATAATCCAATGTTTTAGGGATATCCGTATGTGGTTTTGCGTATTCTGCTGTACGAATTAGTTGGCAGTAGATATGATCAGGCTTGTGCTTTGCTATAAGAGAGTCCACTTTTTTTTGTGCCCTGTTAAAATAAAAATAACCCACCTGCAAAGGGTTCCCATTGAAGAATGCACGAATGAGGTTAAAGAAAATAGTTAATTTTGAAAGCTTAACTATTGAGATGGCTACACAGTATTTTTTCAATTCAGCAAAGGCAAACTCATCCAATTCTTTATCATTCAAAGCAAACAAAATAACCTGATGCTTTTTGGAAAGTTGTTTTATCTGATTGAATGCCCGCAGCTTATCGCCCTTATCGAGCGGGAAAGGAACACGAGATAGTATTACAAGTATTTTCATTGTTACGGATAACGAATCTTTACAAATTTACTGGTTACGGATAACGAATTATTACGAATTTACGAATCTATATTTGTTAATTGCCCCTTCTTTATTTGTTGCGATACAAATCAATATAAAAAGTAACGAACACAGATTCGTAAATTGTTTTTTATTCATTATCTGTAAGAATTTTTTGATAGAACTGTACCAATCGGTTACAAATATCAGCATTATTGTATTGTTGTAATGCCAGAATTTTTGCGTTCTTTCCTATTTCGTTATAAAATGTTTTTTCCGAAATACATTTACTGACTGCTGCTGCAAATTTAGTTGCATCATCTGCAATCATACAATTTTTATTGTTTTCGCAATCGATTCCTTCTGCACCAATGGCGGTAGTTACAATGGTTTTACCTAAAGCAAGTCCCTCAATTATTTTTACACGCATACCGCTACCGGAAAGTAAAGGCACTATCATCACACCTTTCGACTCAATAAACTCCTGAGCATTTTCAACTTCTCCAACTATAATTACATTTGGCTTATTTGATTGTTTTAAATCAGCACTCATATTCCGGCCGGCAAGGTATAATTTCAATTGCGGGTGTTTTGCATTCAACTTGTCCCACACATTATTTAAAAACCAGTCGAGTCCCTCTATATTCGGCTGCCAATCCATAGCACCAATATGAAATACGGATGGATATTCTTCCTGCACTGAATTGTTTTCTGTGGTATTTTTTAAATCAATTCCAAAAGGTACTGTTTCCATTGCTTTGATAAAACCTGCTTTTTTAAAATGGTTCTCATCTTTTTTTGTAATGGTTGCTATTGCATCAAATGTTGGTAAGGAATTTAATTCATATTGTTTTAAACGTTTTGTGAGCAGTTTTAAATACGCTTTCTTCAGCGGGTTTTTAGCTAATTGCGTTGCGTGTTCCCAAAGTTTATATTCTACATTATGAGCTCTTAAAACTATTTTTGCTTTAGAATATTTACGAATCACATCAACGTACATGCTCACATATAACCCCTCTAATTGAACAATATCAAAGGTTTCCGATTGTAATATTTCAACAAGTTTTTTTTCAAAATCTGCTGAATAAAAACGCTGGATATTGTATGATCTATCGGTAAATAAATTTAGAAAGGCAGCGGTTATTTTTATTTCTGTATCAATAAAAACGGCTTCGATATTAGTTTTAGAACGATACTGCTGCGGTAATTTTTCAATATCAATAAAATGTTTTTTCGTATTTACACTTAAAATTTTTACCGTGTGCCCCTGGTCTAACAAACCTTGGGTAAGGTTGTTCATTGCAATGCAGCCACCGTCTTTAGGTGGATATGGTACTTTATTACAAAGTTGTAAAATGTTCATTTTTAAAATAATTTAACAATCTTGTTTTAGGCAATTATTCAATTTAACAATTGAGCAGTAGGCAATTTTTACAATAAAAATAGATCACCCATTGCCATCTGCATAATTGTTCAATTGAAAAATTATTTTTTTAATTGCCTACTGCTTAATTGCCTACTGATAAATTTACTTTGCCTCCTTGCGGGTAAAAAAGTTTTTAACAGGTTCAATATATGCGTTGGCATCAAACAAACTACTGTCGGAAGTAGCTTTGAAAGTAAGAAAAACACCTATAGGAAATAAAATAGCTGTTGCTAACCACATACCTTGATACACTGGTATTTCACCTTCTTTGGCAAGTTTTTCGCCTGTTATGGAAAGGATATGAAAGATTATAAAGAAAACAACGGATATTACAACAGGCATTCCTAAGCCACCTTTACGGATGATCGCTCCAAGAGGTGCTCCAATAAAAAACAGTACGATACAAGCTATGGAAAGCGTGAATTTACGATGCCATTCGATCTGGTATTTCAATTTTGAGTATTCTTCTGCGTCATTTTCATTAAATATCGATTCTGAATAAGCTTTGGTGCTGCGTGCAATGTTGGTAGCGCCTTCAATAATACTCAATTGTTGAACTTTAGGGAACTTTGAAAAAGAAATTGTATCAGAAATACTTTTTTTAGACGAATCCAATGCTGCTAAAAAGGAATTTGATTTAGCATAGTAACTTTGTTTCAACTGGTTAGTGAAATTGGTTTTACGTTTTTCATTTTTTATTCCCAATGAATCAACCGCTTCGTTTAACTGTGAAATATTAAGCATCTGATAATTATTTTTAAACAGATCTTCGTTGGTACGTGACATCTTGAACTCCGATAGATCGAAACGTATTATGCGTTCTTCAAACTTATCGCGAACCATTGGGCGTGTTTCGATATCCTTAGGATTATCAACCATATCTTTATAGCTTACACCATTTTTTAAGGTGAGGACTAAGAATTTTTTGTCAGCAGTTTCTTCCATTTTACCACTTTTAGCAGCCAGTACAATATTATTTCCTTGCATGGCCCTGTGGTCATATATCAAAATTTCTCTTAACGTTTTTTCATCCTTATCTTTTTTGCCTACTCTTATGCTAAATCCTTCCAGGCTATTATTAAATACTCCTTCTTTAAATAATAAAGCAGGTTTCGATTCGCGAACATCATATAACAATGAACCCGCTTTTAAATTAGTGTATGGCAATATACTGTTGGAAAAATAAAATGCTCCAAGTGATAAACAAAAAGTAGTTATAATGAGAGGGGTCATTATTTTTTGCAATGATAATCCCGAACTTTTCATTGCTGTAAGTTCAAAATGCTCGCCCAGATTACCAAAAGTCATTAACGATGAAAGTAGTATCGCTAGTGGCAAAGCCATTGGAATGGTGGTAAGTGAAAAGTAAAAAAACAATTCGGATAAAATGCTGAAACTTAAACCTTTTCCTACAAAGTCATCAATATATTTAAAGATGAACATCATAAAAAATACAAACATTGCAATGAAAAAAGTCATTACAAAGGGGCCTACGTACGATTTTAAAATAAATTTATGCAGTGTTTTCATATGAAGACAAATATAAGAATAATAAGGAAGCTCTTCATTGAATAAGAGTATTGGGATATAAGATATGAAATGAGGTTTTTGTTATGTTTTCCTTCTTCCTTAAAGTTTGTCCTGATTGGTTTTGAAATTGGGGTTTTGAGAGTTGAAATATGGAAATCCCATAAATTGTTAAAGAAGCCTGTTTTCTTTGTTCAAGAGGACTCAAAATGGTAAAAAAGGCTAATTTTTATTGCATTAGGCATCTTATGGATAAATTTTCTACCTTAGCAAAACAATTATAAAACTTTTTTGCAATGATGAACCTAAAAGAGAAAATACTTCAGGTATTGGAAAAGAAAAATTACACCTATGCTGAGTTAGCAACTTATCTTTCTATTTCTGAATCCGAACTGGACTTTGCAATCGAAAATAATACTATTGAGATACGAACACTTGAGCTTATTTCAAAAGAATTACGTATTCCTTTATATAGCTTTTTTCGTGAAAATTTTGAAGGTTTCGACTTTGAAAAGGAGTCATATTACAACGAAAATATTTGGAGTAAAGAAGAAGAATCTGAATCCATACCCGATTTAAGAACACTTCGTCAGGAAATTGAGGCTTTGCGTGCTGACGTTCTCAAAAAGGATCAATTAATTAATGCTTTAGAATCCAAAATTCCAAAACCTTAAAAATTGGATTTTTATATACCATAAAAAAATATCTAATGTGAAATTTTTTATAAATCAACACTAAATAAAAAGCTCCCGGAAAAACCGGGAGCTTTTTATTTAGTGCATTCTAATTTGTCCTTTTGAATG
>JAZKBX010000003.1:36854-38690 GCA_040388455.1 Bacteroidota bacterium | reverse complement strand
CCATTAAAAAACTGGGGGCATTGAGCCTTAAGGCCAAAGCCACAGAATGCGAGAAGAATTAGTATGTAGACAACTTTTTTCTTCATAAAATTTTTCTAATGACCAAATTTAAAAAGCAGATGCAATTTAATCAATATAGTTTACGTAAAATAACAATGGAAAGTTTTGTAATTAGTATGAAAAAAATGAACGATTTGGAATAAAATGGTCAAAAAAAAGCAATGTTTAAAAGAATACGAGTCATAATCCAAGATTTTTTTTGATTTATAAAAATGACAAAATGTTCCAGAATATCGTTTTAGACCTCAAATGGGGGTATTTGAGTGAAGTTTATTAATTAATTATATTTGCTATTGATATGAAAATTAAATTAAAAATTTTATTCTGTTTTTTTTGTGCAGTTTACCTGAATAGTTGCGAATACAATCGATACAAGGAGGCGGCTATCCCTAAACCGGTTAATTATTCTGTACTGCAAAAATCTGCTTTTTTTAACGAAAAGAACATTTCATTTTCCATAGATTCATTAAATAATGCATTGTATGTCAAGTTAACTATAAATGGGTTAAAGAACTTCCCGTTCCCTGTTGACCAGAAGTCCAAGGACACACTTTTTAAAACTGCTTTTAATTTTGTTTTCTATTGTGACAATAAAATTATTGTTTCTGATTATCCTGTCATGAAAAATACATTCCGCTATTTTAAAGACACGTTGGCTACCGCAAACAACATGAGCTTTTCGACAGATACTGTTGATTTGAGAAATTCAAATGACTTACAGATTCAAATTCCTTTTTACGCATTTCACAATTTGAAAAGGGGAAAACATGTAATTGAATTAGCAGTTTCACAAACGCTTTTCACTGATGAGGTATCAGTTGTAAACACTGATAGTTCGCCTGGATATATTCATGCGTATGCAACTAAACCCTTACTAAATGCAAGAGTGAAATTTGAAATAGTTGTTCCTCCTATTTATAAAAGTACTATCTATGGTTTAGGATTAGAATTAAAAGACGATTCAACTTTTTCGCCTGCAGGAATGGATAATACAATTTGGAAAAGCAGCTATCCGGATATCTATTGGGCAATACTTTATCCCGAGCATGAGTTTTATGTGCAAACTTGTTTTGAGACCTCCACGGCCAAATATAATTCACGCGATACATTTAACCTGTATCATTATTATAAAAATGATAGTGTTGGCCTTGGTGTGTATGACCATGATAACCTCTCGAGGGATGACGGATTAGGCTACTGGTGGGGTTCACTGAATAATTTGAAAAAAACGGAATACAAACGTTTGAAGTTTGGGAATGTTCATCATTTTGACTTGAAAGTGAAAGAAGGGAGGATGGTAAATTGGTAAAAGGTGAATCGTGCTCCTGAACATACCTTTTGGGGGGTATAGGAATTAATTAGAGGTAACTAAGAATTGAATCTCTGACAGGGAATGAAAGCCCTGTCGGAGATTCAATGTTTTATTTTTTCTCAACCGGAAATCCTTTTTTCTCCCATTCAGAAAAACCTTTTTCAAAATTGTAAACGCGTTTAAATTTTTGTTTCTCCATATATTCAGCAGCATCTGCACTACGTCCACCACCTGCACAATAAACGTAGTAGGTTTTGTTTTTATCTAATTTATCAATTTGCTGTTCAGCATCTTTCGCTAAAAAATCAATTTGAACTGCACCCTTAATGTAACCCTTATTCATTTCGTCAGTTGTACGTAAATCTATTATTACTCCATTTTTATCGTTGGCGATAATAGCTTTAAATCTTTCAGCTGAAAGGTGGGTTACCACTGTTGTGTTTGCTGTTTGAGCAATTGCAGCA
>JAZKBX010000003.1:17878-36754 GCA_040388455.1 Bacteroidota bacterium | reverse complement strand
AATGCTGAATCATAACAATCCATTGCAGCGCCAATAGCACCCCAGGCGATACCATATCGAGCAGAATTTAAACAACCCAACGGTCCTTTTAATCCTTTAATTGTAGGAAATATATTTTCTTTTGGAACTTTTACATTCGCGAAAACTAATTCGCCTGTTGCACTTGCACGTAAACTCCATTTACCATGGGTTTCAGGTGTAGTAAAACCTTCCCAGCCACGTTCAACAACCATACCGCGGATATCACCGGCTTCATCTTTCGCCCATACAACTGCAATATCAGCAAAAGGGGAATTGGAGATCCACATTTTAGCACCGTTCAATAAATAGTGATCCCCTTTGTCTTTAATAGTAGTAATCATCCCTAATGGATTGGAGCCATGATCGGGTTCTGTTAAACCAAAACAACCCATCATTTCACCTGTTGCCAGTTTTGGAAGGTACTTACGTTTTTGTTCTTCTGTCCCATAAGTATAGATAGGGTACATTACCAATGAGCTTTGCACAGATGCGGTAGATCGTAAACCACTATCGCCACGTTCCAGTTCCTGCATAATGATACCGTAAGAAATCTGATCTAAACCTGCACCACCATATTCAGTAGGTATATATGGTCCGAAAGCACCTATTTCGGCCAAGCCCTTGATCCATTGTTTAGGAAATTTCGCATTTTGACAAGCTTCTTCCACAATCGGTGTAACTTCTTTTTTAACCCATGCACGCGCTGTTTCGCGTATCAGCTTGTGTTCGTCAGTCAACAATTCATCCATTAAATAATAATCATGAGCTTCAAATCTGTCTGTTGCCATTGTAAATATTTTTATTGTTGAAAAAAATAATTTAAGAAATAAGATTGTAAATTTATTTATCGTACTCTATATATAGTGTACAGTTCCTAAAGACTAAGCTTCCGCTTTAACAGCTTCTTTTGCCTTTAATGTTTTTGCAGCATCGATCATTGTTTGAACGGCCTTTTCATTATATGCTTCTCCGCTTTCAATATCTTTAATTACATAATTTGAAGCTCCTGCTTTAATAATTGTATAAAAGTGAAATCTGGCACTTGGCAGATCTGCATTTTTTTCTTCCCAAAATAATAAGGTGGGTTCATCTGTTATATAACGTTGAAGTTTAAAAACTTCATTGCCTGTAACATCGCTTTTAACTAATGCAACATCACCATCACCCTCTTCAATTGATATCTGAAAATCGGCACCTACTTTAATTTCGGTAGCTCCCCATGATTGTTCAACCATTTCCATTTTCCCTTTTGATGAATCGGGAACCATAATTGAAAGCGCGTTACCATTAATTTTAAGATCCACTACCATCATGCCCGGTATTAGAGCTGATTCTTCTGTTTTTGAACCACCACAACTTGAAAAAAATAAAAGTGCGGGAGTAGCTAATAATAAAAGTATTTTTTTCATTTTCATTTTATTTTTTTTGTTTATTTCACAAAGATAATAAGTATTACAAAGCAAGTACATTTTTTTCAAAAACAATTGTCTTACTATAAATTAGCCCAAGTATCAAATAATTAAAAGATATAGTTTTAAAGAACATCAATCGGTAATTTTGCTCTTCATTCTATATATAGTAAAACTGTTTTTGATGGATGTATCATGAAAATAATAAAATCAAACAGGCTTTATAAATACTATATTGCGGAAGCACTCGATATTATTCGCCTTTGACAAAATGATTAAAATCATTTGAATAGACCGGCAATGGGTAAACATCATATAATAAAAAACATGGACTACTTAAATCATTTTTTTTCATAAGCTATCTTAATAAATCTGCGTACCATAATACCAAGTACCGTATATAAAACTACTTTCATAAAAAAATCCATGGAACTCACTTTTAAACCAGAACTACTTTATTTCAAAAGGCCGTTTAAGATCGCACATGGTGTTCGTTTATCTACACCAATTGTATTAACGCAATTAGAGCATCAAGGTGTAGTGGGTTTTGGAGAAGCTAGTATGCCGCCCTATTTAGGTGAAACACATGAGAGTGTTTTATTCTTTTTAAATAAAGCTGCCGTTTTATTATCCAAACATCAGGATCCGTTTTGTATTGAAGCAATATTAAAAGAGATTGACGACATCGCCCCGGACAATACCGCAGCAAAAGCTTCTGTGGATATTGCTTTGCATGATTTGGTTGGTAAATTACTTAACAAACCTTGTTGGCAAATTTTTAATGGCGATAAAAACAATACGCCCTATACTACTTACACACTGGGTATTGATGAACCGGAAGTGATAAAAGAAAAAGTTGCTGAAGGAGAAAATTACAAAATCTTAAAAGTAAAATTGAATGGTGTGAATGATAAAACAATTATTTCTACTATTCGCAACATTACGGACAAAGCTATTGCAATTGATGTTAACCAAGGTTGGAAGGATAAATATCACGCCCTTGAAATGATTGAATGGTTAAGTGATAAAAATGTATTGTTCATAGAGCAACCATTGCCTAAAAGCAATTTAGATGCTGCTGCCTGGCTTTTTGATAGATCTCCATTACCGCTATTCGCGGATGAAAGTATCCAGCGTTATTCAGATATGGATAGGATCAAAGATTGCTTTCATGGGATCAATATTAAACTAATGAAATGCACAGGTATGCATGAAGCATTTAAAATGATCACCAGGGCCCGTGAATTAAATTTGAAGGTTCTTATGGGTTGTATGAGTGAAACATCGTGCGCTGTATCTGCAGCTGCACAACTTTCCCCATTGGTTGATTATGCCGATCTGGATGGGCCCTTATTAATTAAAAATAATTTGTTTGATGGTATTGAATTTATAAACGGGAAGATCACTTTAAATGAATTGCCTGGTATTGGTGTTGTTGCGAAGTCTTAGGGAGTTGTTGTAAAAAGGGGGAGGGAAAATAAAGAACAAAAAAAAAGGCTCTTACGAGCCTTTTTTTACTTTTTCTTAGCTACTTTTTTAGGAGCTGCTTTTTTAGCTGCTTTTTTAGGAGCTGCTTTTTTAGCTACTTTTTTAGCTGCTGCTTTTTTTGGAGCTGCTTTTTTAGGAGCTGCTTTTTTTGCTACTTTTTTTGCCATGGTTTTTTTTGTTTTGGTTATTAAATTATTATGACACGAAGTAAGAAAAATTATTGACACAAAAATAAAAAATAAACTTTATTTTATTAACACAAATATGTTGATAAC
Organism: Bacteroidota bacterium; assembly: GCA_040388455.1. GTDB lineage: Bacteria > Bacteroidota > Bacteroidia > 2-12-FULL-35-15 > 2-12-FULL-35-15 > 2-12-FULL-35-15. Next base: position 33,561 of record JAZKBX010000003.1, on the reverse strand, counting down.
GGTTAGGGCAATGTTTTAACCTTTTTGTTTTTTGAAAAAATATTTTGAAAAAGGGATCATAAGTGTTTCAAAAATATTTTTCGATTTTAATACCCACTTCTGTACATTGCTATTTTAAAGGCGATTGCTGTGTTCTGTTTTTTTTCAAAAGAGTTGTTGTGAATTTTGAAAACAGATCGCAATCATTTTTTTAACTGCAAACTAGACCAAATAAAATTTTGAGCTCCTTGATTTTTTTTAAATAAAAAAATCAAAAAAATATTTTTTTGAGGGAATGAACCCCCAAATGAATTTTAATAAACAAAGAACAACAAATAATAATAAAAAATTATTTCATCCGTTCGAGTAATGCCATATAAAATCCATCGGCATGATATATCTCAGGAGAATAGCGCTTTTCACCAAGTAAATTCCACTTATCACCAACTTGTTTCAAGAACCATTTTATTTGTTCTTCGCCCTCTGACGGAAGTATGCTGCAAGTTGCATAAACCATTTTTCCACCTACTTTGGTTATATCCGGAAAGCTGGTTAGTATTTCGCGTTGAATCGTTTTTACCCGTTCAATCTCTTCTAAATTTAATTTCCATTTGCTATCCGGATTTCTGCGAAGCACACCTAACCCTGAACAAGGAACATCAAGCAATAGTCTATCGGCAGTGTCTTTTAAGCGTTTTACAACTTTTGAAGAATCAATAGTTCTTGTTTCAACAATTCGAACTTCGGCACGTGTGGCACGTTTTTTTAATTCAAGTAATTTATTTTCTTTCACATCCAAAGCAATGATGCGTCCTTTGTTTTTCATCAAGGCAGCAAGATGCAATGTTTTTCCTCCAGCTCCTGCACATGCATCAACTACCCGCATCCCGGCCTGTACATTTAAAAATTCAGAAACCATTTGGGAGGAGGCGTCCTGTACTTCAAATAATCCTTTATGAAATGCTTCGGTACGAAAAACATTACGTGGGAATTTTAATTCCACAGCATCAGGTGACCAACTGATAAGTGAAGCATCAGTGATTTTCTCTTCTTCCAAGATCGTTTGTAATTCCTTTGGACTTGTTTTTAAAGAATTTGCACGTAAGATAGTTGATGGTCGTTGATTAAGAGCTCTGATAATTTTGTCCCACTCTTTCCCTAATTCTTTTTCACCAAGTTCATCTAACCAATCAGGGACTGATTCACGGATTTTTCTGATCTTATGAAATTTCTCCAACTGTGAAATTATTTTTTTTGCATTTAAGCCTTTAAAATAATTGCTCTCCGGTAATTCATATCCGTCAAAAACCAAATAGGTTCCGAAAATATTCCACAAATTTTTATCTGTCAGTTTTCCCTCCACACCAGCTGCTGCAAATAATAATCGCCAGTTACGCACCATATCATACGTTACATCAGCAACAAAGGCACGTTCTTTAACATCCCATTTTTTATGAGAGCGCATTTCTTTTTCGATTGCTTTGTCGGCATATTCGTTTTTTTCAAAAATGTTTTTTAAGGCAGAAAATATTGCCTTTATGTGATACGAGTGGTGTTTTAAATAAAATTCTTTTGTCATACTGCAAAAATACATTTATTAACTGAATTATTACTGCTATCTATGGATGATGAATTCTTGATTTTGCCGAAACATTCATTTTGAGATTTCCCGGATCCAATTTCTGATCTCCCGTTTTTACATTTTTGAAATCAATAGTGTTTTTTAAGATCCCATGAAAGTGTTATCATTTCCAACTCTATTGATTTGCATTTTATTTAAATGTCTCCGGAAGGGATTTAAAAAAAACTACTCCTTCTTTCAAAAACGAACTATATGGCACATTTATTTAGATAACATACATTATCTATTTATTTCCGGAATTACATAAATCAGTATTTTTGCATTATGAAAGATATAGGAACAACAGATACTACTATATATATAGGTGACTTTCCAATTCACCAACCAGTTACTGTTTTTACAGATTATATAATTGCGGTTTTATGTTTTTATTTTTATTGGCAACTCAATCGCCCTTCTTTTCGTGATGAGAGTACTATTAATTGGAAACGATTTTTTTTGCTTTTAAGTTTCGCATCATTTTTTGGTGGAAGCTCTCATGGCTTTTTTGCGGTTCACGAAGGGTTTGGATATAAATCATTTTGGCTGCCGATGCAAGCTTTAAATATTTTTGCGGTGTATAGGGCACAAAAGGCTACGTTGTATTCCGCTTTAAAAGATTCCCCCAAAAAATATTACTGGAACCTGAGCTATCATATTCAACTATTATTGTTTTTTGTTTCTGTATTTCTATTTCAAAATTTTTTGGTTGTTATAATTAACTCTGTAATAGGATTAATTCCAATTATGATCATCCATTTCATTGATGCGAAAAAAGTAAAGGCAAGCAGTTGGATAGCTTATGGAATTGTAATATTGTTTTTAACAGCATTTGTAAATGCAACCAAGTTTTCAATTCACGCCTATTTTAATTACCTCGATATTGCTCATATACTTATAATGATAAATCTGTCGCTTATGTTTATTGGAATAAGACGAAAGGCTGTCTCTTTAATGCTTACTTAATTTTTTTTCCTGTTTTTTAACGTTTGTGATTTGAGACAAAAAACAAACGTTTAAATGGAATGATCATGAAAAGCAATGTTATAACCAAACATTTTTAATTCCGGATAAAAATCTCCAACACAATATATTACTGTCATTTTTATAGTATTCATTCTAAACATTATTCTTTTATCACCAATAAAAATTAGCTGTAGCAGCATTCTTTTTTTTCTTTAAACTCGTTTATTAGCAATAATAATTGCAAATTTGCAGCCTTAAGTTCCATTTATCCGATAAAATATATTGAATTGGAGCTTAAAAGCAGATTTAATAGAGTTTTAAAATTCAAAAAAATATAGCCATGAGTAATAATATCACCAATTACATCGAAACACACAAAGACCGTTTTATAAATGAACTGTTTGACCTTTTAAGAATTCCTTCAGTAAGTGCTGATCCAAATTTCAAAAATGACGTATTTAAGACTGCTGAAGCTGTTAAAGAAAAATTAGTTGCCGCAGGAGCTGATAAAGTGGAAATATGTCCTACAGCCGGCTACCCAATTGTATATGGAGAAAAAATAATAGACCCTAAGCTTCCAACTGTATTAGTTTATGGGCATTATGATGTTCAGCCTGCCGACCCTATTGAATTATGGCATTCCGGACCATTTGAACCGGTTATTAAAGATGGTAAAATTTATGCTCGTGGAGCTTGTGATGATAAGGGGCAAATGTATATGCATGTGAAAGCGTTTGAATTAATGATGCAAACCAATTCATTGCCATGCAACATTAAATTTATGATAGAAGGTGAAGAAGAAGTTGGATCCGACAATCTTGCAGAGTTTGTAAAACAAAACAAAGGAAAATTAAAAGCGGATGTTATTTTAATTTCCGATACCGGAATTATTGCAAACGATATCCCGTCTATTACAGTTGGATTGCGCGGCCTAAGTTATATTGAAGTAGAAGTAACAGGCCCCAATCGTGATCTGCATTCAGGATTGTATGGAGGTGCGGTTGCAAATCCGATCAACATTTTATGTGAAATGATCGCAAAGATGAAAGATGATAAGAACCATATTTCAATACCGGGTTTTTATGATGATGTGGAAATTTTGAGTGCTGAAGAGCGCGCTGAAATGGCAAAAGCACCTTTTAGTTTAGATGAATATAAAAAAGCATTGGATCTATCTGATATTCATGGTGAAGATGGATATACAACAAATGAACGTAATTCCATCCGTCCTACCTTGGATGTAAATGGTATTTGGGGCGGTTATACAGGCGAAGGTGCAAAAACAGTTATTGCCTCAAAAGCCTTTGCGAAAATCTCAATGCGTTTGGTACCGCACCAAAGCAGCGCTAAGATCACCGAACTTTTTAAAAAATATTTTGAAAGCATTGCACCAAAATCGGTTAAAGTTAAAGTGAGACCTCATCATGGCGGAGAACCTGTTGTAACACCAAGCAACTCGGTTGCATATAAAGCAGCAAGTAAAGCTATGGAAGCTACTTTTGGAAAGAAACCAATTCCTGTTCGTAGTGGTGGAAGTATTCCAATTGTTGCCATGTTTAAATCAGAATTGGGTCTCGATTCAGTGTTAATGGGTTTTGGTTTAGATTCTGATGCGATCCATTCCCCTAACGAGCATTTTGGAGTATTTAACTACTTAAAGGGTATTGAGACCATTCCGTATTTCTATAAATTTTATGCCGAAGGATGTCTTGCACCTGTTGTTTCATCTAAAGGGCAAGAAGTACAATAACAGGCCAGTACATTACGTTGATACAAAATGATAAAGAAAATAATAAGCAAAACGAGCTCTTTCACATTCCCTGAGCTGAGTTTCTTGTTGCAAGAGAGAAAAAAAGTATGGGTAGGGTTGGTTCTGTTTTGTTGTGTAACATTCTTTTCCTGTGCAGATTTTAAAGAAGTTACCTTTAGTGGAATCGACAATGTAAGCATAACAAGCCTTTCACAAAGCGGTGTTGAAGCATTGATCACTGTTCGTATCAAGAACCCTAATGGTGTTGCCTTTACCGTTTATAAATCGGAAATGGATGTTACAATAAGTGGAATTAATGCCGGAAAGGCTCATTTAACAAATAATGTAAGAATAAAAGCTAAATCAGAACAGCCATACACATTTAAAGTAAAATCTGATTTTTCTGGATTAAGCTTAGCAGATTTGCCTAAAATAATAGCGATGGGCTTGAGCAAAAGTGTGAAAATTGGCCTGAAGGGTAATTTAAAAGGGGGGAAATTGTTTGTAAAACAGAGTTATCCTATTGATATGATACAAACTGTCCCTTTAAGCGGATTTTGATTCACCCTTACAAATTATCCAACCATTCTTTATAACGTGCTGTAAATTTGCCATTTAGCGCCTTGGTTCAATCCCGCGTAAGCATAAATTTATATTTAATTGATAAAAAACTTGCTTTTGCCTTAAAAAGTACTATCTTTGCCTCGTAAATTAAATTAGTGATCAACCTAAAAAGAATAAATGATTTGTTTCATTTGTTCTCAAAACCGCTAACAATGACTGAAGTACTCCACCAATGTAGCAATTTCCGCTGCAACTCTCATCAAAAATTAGCATATAGTTTGATAAATTCAAGGGCGAATTACCATTGGTATTCATCTCTGTAGAATCAATTGTCAAAATAATTACAATTTTAACTAACCATAATTAAAAAAGAAACGAATGAAAAAAAACTTTTACTTTATCGGTCTTTTTGTTGTTGCGAGTACTATGCTTACCTTGAATTCTTGTAAAAAGGATATTTCTGATGCAGAGGTTTCATATGATGAAGTTTTAAAAACAGGTGGTGAATTTGAACCATTTGCGAATCAAAAAATTCTTACAAACGTTAGTTCAACTTCAATTCCTGTTGATAGTGGTAACTGGAATTGTACTAATAGTACATGGAGTGTTACACAAGGGAATTTAGATTTTCCATTGTATGACCCGAATGTATCTGTTGTTTACCCTGGAAGTTTATTACAAGGCGCTTCTTTAAACAGTTCAACACCAGATGTTATTGCGGTAAAACGCGGTGGAGGTATTGTCTCTATTGATATCATCAACGGATCAGGTGCTGTTGCAGTATCTTTACCTGAGATCAGAAAAAGCAGTGTTACTCAGGCATTAAACGATATTATCTATAATAATAATAAAGTAATGCCTGCCCGTTTCACATTCCAGCACGAAAATGTTAAAACAAAAGAAGAATTAGCATTGTCATTAGGACTAAGTGCTGATGCCTGGGGTGTTTCAATTGCTTCAAATCTTGGTTTTACAAATTCTGATAACACAAATCATTATGTGGTTGCTTTAAAACAATCATTCTATACAATGAGTTACGATATCCCTTATAACTATGGTGATTTATTTGCATCAACGGTTAAACCAATGGATCTTGCAAAATACGTTTCTCCGGGCAATCCTGCTTGCTACGTATCTGACGTAACTTATGGAAGAGTGTATTTCTTACTTATAGAATCTACCTCTTCTGCAATTGAAATATCCGCAGCTATCTCTGCTACTTACAGCAGTACAAGTGGTACTGTAAATGCAAGTTATTTGTCGTCTCTTGAGAATTTAAATGTTAAAGTAATGGCACTAGGTGGCGAAACAGTAAGTACTTTCACTAGTATTGAAGCTGCTGAACTTACTTCATTAACATATATGCTTGGTCAATCTGCTGATATCCAAACAGGGGTTCCACTTTCTTATGTTGTTAGAACAGTTTACAGTAACAAATTGGTTAAAAACAAACTTAATTTGGAATACACTGTTAACGACTGTCAGCTTGTACCATAAATAAAGCAAGATCATCAAATTTGAATCGTTTCTAGTTCTGAACTAGAAACGATTTTTTATTTATAAGCAATTTTTCTTTCCTTTTTTCTACATAAAAACATGCTTTTTGCTTCCTTATTTGTTTGAATTACTTTATTTTTGTTCTATTATTAATTTAAAACTTTTTACAATGACAATTGAAAACAACACAGTAGTTTCTGTAAATTACCTTTTGGCAAAAAAAGGTACAGGCGAGCAAATTGAGCAAACAAGCAAAGAACATCCCTTTGTATTTATATTCGGTGCAGGAGGCCTTTTAGAAGACTTCGAAACCAACTTACGCAACAAAAAAGTAGGTGATACATTTGATTTTTTTATTGAGCACACACGTGGTTACGGAGTGAGAGATGAGCAGCATATTGTTATGATACCTATCGATGCATTTTTGGGTGAAGATGGTAAATTGGACGAAGAAAATGTGAAGGTTGGCGTAACACTTCCAATGATTGACAATGAAGGTGGTAAATTGTATGGTATGGTGAAAGAAATTACCAAAGAATACGTTAAAATGGATTTTAATCACCCATTAGCCGGACAGGACCTGCATTTCAAAGGAGAAGTGCTTGAAGTACGTGCTGCAAGTGAAGAAGAATTGGCACATGGACATGTTCACGGTGAACACGGGCATCATCACTAATCTCCTTTCTAAATTAAAAGAAGGAGTTCGTTCAAGTTTAAAAAGTTTCAGGTTTCGGGTTTGTTGCTAAATGCAAATCTTGAAACCTGAAATTTTACTTTGATACCTAAATGAAACCAGAAACTTGGAACCTTTTACCCTCCGAAAACCCACAGATAAAGAGTTTAAACAAATTTGTTTATTCATAATCGAATTTGAATTAGATAATAGGGATCTGAAAAAAGAGCAATTTATTGTTGCTTTGCGCGATAATGAATTGGTAGGTTTCGGCAGATTACGAGACCATACCGATTGCCTGGAGCTTTGTTCATTAGGTGTGGTTACTTCATATCGTAGGCAAGGGATTGGTAGGGCCATTGTGGTAAAACTAATTGAGAATTTCTCAAAAAATATTTACCTGGTTTGTATCATACCTGATTTTTTTATTCCCTTCGGTTTTCAAAAAGTGAAAACTTTTCCCATTTCTATTCAAAATAAAATTGAATACTGTACTTCCGAATTGGTTGTTCCTGAACCTTATGTGGCTATGTTGTTGCCCCCCAAAATAGAGAGTTAGAGAAATGGAGAATTAGAAAATTAAAGGTTGAAAAATTACTAAACCGAAAAACCACTAAAATCTCCAATTCTCTATGTCAACAACTCTTTTCAGCTTATCACAGGCTTTAAAGCAGTTATAGCATCATCAATGGATTTTATTCTTTCAAATGAAAGTGTTAGTTTGCCATTGCTTTCTTTCATTTTGCAGATACGGGCATTCATCTGAACAAATTTCAACACTTTAGTGAATGTTTCGCTTTGATAATAAGGAGAGTTTTGATTTTGAATGAAATACCCCGACATACGGTTATTCTTCAATAATAATTTTTCAAATCCAATTTCCATTGCGAGCCAACGCAAACGAATGGTATGAATTAATTCTAATGTTTGTTCAGGGATTGCACCAAAACGATCATTTAAATTACTTTCAAAAGTTTTTAGTTCCGATTCATCTTTAGCATCATCCAATTCACGGTATAAGGAAAGGCGTTCCCCAATATTGTTGACATAATTGTCCGGAATTAAAATTTCCATATCCGTATCGATGTTACAATCATTTACAAATGTTGTATGAATATTGCCGGTATATTTATGAGAACCTCCTACTTCAGTTGTTCTTAATTCTTCATGCTCAATGCGCAATTCCAAGATAGCCTCATTCAGTATTTTTTGATACATTTCAAACCCGATCTCGTTAATAAAACCGCTTTGTTCCCCACCTAATAAATTACCGGCTCCACGTATGTCAAGATCGCGCATAGCAATGTTAAAGCCACTTCCAAGGTCAGAAAACTCTTCGATCGCTTTCAATCGTTTTCGCGCTTCATTGGTAAGTAAGGATACAGGCGTAGTGAGCAAATAACAAAATGCTTTTTTATTGGAACGCCCTACACGGCCGCGCATCTGGTGCAGATCACTTAAACCGAACATGTGCGCCTGATTGATGATAATGGTATTCGCATTAGAAATATCCAGACCTGATTCAATAATAGTTGTTGCAACAAGCACATCGTATTCTCCTTCAACAAAGCCAAGCATCACTTCTTCGAGTTTGTCTCCATCCATCTGTCCATGCCCGATTGCCACCTTTACATCCGGACAAAGGCGTGAGATCATTCCTGCTACTTCCATAATATTTTGTACACGGTTATGCACAAAAAATACCTGGCCACCACGTGAAACTTCAAACATGATAGCATCACGAATAATCTCTTCATTAAAAGTATGCAGCTCTGTTTGCACAGGATAGCGGTTAGGTGGTGGTGTACTGATAACAGACAGGTCACGGGCACCCATCATGGAAAATTGCAGCGTACGTGGAATAGGCGTTGCTGTTAGTGTGAGCGTATCCAAATTGGTTTTCAAGGTTTTTAATTTATCCTTTACACCCACGCCAAACTTTTGTTCTTCATCAACTATCATCAGGCCAAGGTCTTTAAACTTCACATTTTTACCAACAATACCATGCGTGCCGATCAATATATCTATTTCGCCTTTTTCCAGTTTAAGGAGTGTTTCTTTTTGTTCTTTCGCTGTTTTAAAACGATTAATATAATCAACAGTACAAGGGAGATTTTTTAACCGTTCTTTAAATGTTTTATAATGTTGTAATGCAAGAATAGTAGTGGGAACAAGTATGGCAACTTGTTTGCTGTCGCATACCGCCTTAAATGCAGCTCTTACTGCAATTTCGGTTTTCCCGAAACCTACATCACCACAAATAAGCCTATCCATGGGCCATTCGCTCTCCATGTCTTTTTTAAAATCTGCTGTTGATTTTATTTGATCGGGTGTGTCTTCATAAATAAAGGATGCTTCCAATTCATTTTGCATATAATTATCACGACTGAATTGAAAGCCTTTCAACGTTTTTCGTTTAGCATACAACTGAATAAGATCATACGCAATTTCTTTAACTTTTTTCTTGGTTTTTTGTTTTAACGTTGTCCAGGTATTTGTTCCAAGCTTATTTATTTTAGGTTCTGCGCCTTCTTTTCCGGAGTACTTTGCGATACGGTGCAGGGAGTGAATACTAATATTCACAATGTCATAATCTTTATAAACCAGTCGGATCGTTTCCTGCGATTTGCCATTTACCTCAATGATCTCTAATCCACCATAACGTCCAATTCCATAATCGATATGGGTGATGTAATCTCCGGGGTTCAGCCCTTTCAGTTCTTTAAGTGTAAGTGCTTCGCTTTTTTTATTAAAACTGTTCTTTAAGCGGAAGCGATGGTAACGGTCGAAGATCTGATGGTCGGTATAAAAGGCAAGTTTCAGATCATTATCAATAAAACCATTGGAAATAGAGGCTTCGCCCCAGCCTTCCTCAAAAGGTATTGAGCCGGCTTTTCTTGCTTTCCCTTCTCCATGCGGAGATGGGGCAGGGCTGAGGTCTTCAAAGATAGAATACAAACGATCAATTTGTTTGTGGTTTTCAGCAAAGATCATATTGCTGTAACCATTCTTAATATTAGCATTAAGATTATCTAATAAATAATTGAAGTTTTTATTGAAACTGGGTTGTGGTGAAAAATCGTAGGTGATTATTTGTGTTGGTGTTAAAGAAAAATGATTGCCAAACTCAATCAATGGGAATTGTAAAACCTGCCTGGTAAAAGTATCTTTATCGATATATAGTTCATTCGGTTCAAGTTGTGCAATCACTGAATCGAGCTTTAGGAAAGAGGTTTCAGCAAGTTCAAAAGCTTTTTCGATCCTATCGATTGTTAATTGAAAATGCTTGAACCATACAACAGAATTTTCAGGAATAAATTCAAAAAAGGTTTGCCGGCTTTCATGCAACAGCCTTGTTTGTATGTTCGGAATGATGGTACAAAAGGTTAATTTTTTAACCGATAACTGTGTAATAGAATCAAAACTCCGGATAGAATCAACTTCATTTCCTAAAAATTCGATACGGTATGGGATATCATTAGAGAACGAAAATATATCCACAATTCCACCACGGATAGAAAATTGTCCGGGCTCAATAACATAATCAACCCTTTCGAAATCGTATTCGAATAATACTTCAGAAATAAAATCAATGGAAATTTTTTCTCCTTGTTTTAATTCTAATGTGTTTTTGCTCAGGTGAGTTTTTGTAACTACTTTTTCGGTGAGTGCTTCCGGGTACGTAACGATGCAAATATGTTTTTTTCCTGTATTGATCTTGTTCAGTACTTCGGCACGCAATAAAATATTTGAATTATCTATGTCCTCATGCTGATAAGGTATACGGTAGGATGCTGGAAAAAACAATACATTTTCTTCGCCCAGTAAATTTTCCAGATCATTAAGGAAATAAGCGGCTTCTTCTTTATCAGCAAGAACAAGCAAATGGGTTTTATAACTATTTTGATAAGCAGCAGTAGCAATAAACGAAGAGCCGGAACCAACAATTCCTTTTAACCGAATGTGCGCAGAATTCCCCTTCAATTCATCAATTAATAATGAATTGTTTTTGGAATCACTGTATTTGCGTAATATATCTTCTTTTGTCACAAGCCTTAGAAAGGGAATACAAAAATACGAAAAATTGCATCCTCTTAAAATGCAAATGAACACTAATTGGTACTAAGAATTACTTAAACCTTGCAATATCCACTTCCTTATCAAGTGGCATGTTGTTTTCTAAAAAATCAAAAAACTGATTTGCAAAATATGGAACAAGCATTACACCTTTGGTACCCATTCCATTAAATACGGCAAGTGCCGGATGTTCAGGGTGTATACCAATCAAAGGTCTGCGGTCATTCACTGTAGGACGAATTCCCGCCAAATGGTCGATAACTTCGAATGGAACTTTGAGAATTTTTTCTAATTTTTCAATTAAGTAGGCTCTGCCTTTTTCGGTGGGGTGTTCAGTCAGGTCACTCCATTCATATGTTGACCCTACCTTATAGATATTGTTGCCAACAGGTAAAATAAAAACACCTTTGTTGATGACCTTTTCAGACCAGTCGGTTTCTTTCTGTGAGAGAAGGGGGATTTTTACCGTGATTATTTCACCTTTTGTCAATTTAAAGGGAAGCCATTTGAAATAAGGGTTGTCTATGCACTTATAACCTTCACAAAAAACAAGTTTATCTGCAGTAAAATTTTTATAGCTGACGGAATTTTCAGAAATTATTATTTTATCGTAGTCCAGTTTTTCTTCCAACAATTGATTTTTTTTTTTAAAATAACTTCTGAAAGTATCCAAAAACCGCCCTGTATCTAAATTTCCGGCATCTATCACTTCTGATGATTCACCGGTTGGGGAATTGTGAATTATATCGATCAAAAAATTGTCCTGAATCGTTTTGCTTAAATATTTCCCAACATCTTCATTGCTTTTTTTTAACCACAATACTTTTTCCTGTTCTTCGGAAAACAATTTTACAATTTGTTTTTTGAAATAGAATTTTTCATTTAGTAATTGTTCAGCATCGGTATAAAATTCATTCATAAATGAAACTAATTCATCTGCCATCCAGCTTTTCACTAGGCGTTTAAACACAACAGGATTATACAAACCAGCAGCGATCCTGGAGGCATTTGACAGTCCTTGTTCATCAATTATTAAAACTGATTTACCTTGTTTTATAAGCGTTTGTGCAAGAATGGTTCCTGCTAAGCCTTGTCCGGCTATTATGTAATTTACAGATGTTTTCAATTGGTTATGAAATTCAATGGTTAAATAATAAACAAATTCTTTCGCCAACGTCTGTCATCCCGAGCTTTTCGCGAGGGATCGTGTTCTTGTTTCCCTGTGTGGCCTTATCCATATCACACTCACATTGCCTATGATTTACAAGATCCCTCTTGGTGAAGGACCAATCGGGATGACATTGATATTGAAAACTAGCTTTTGTTAAACAATCCCTCAGCTTACTTTCACTTTTAAAGAGCTTCTGATAATAACAAAAACGTCCCGCAAATACGGGACGTTTTCTCTCAAATGCTTGAATACTATTATTCAAACATTATTTTTTTGCTGTAAAGTTTGCCTTCCACAATAACATTGATCAAATAAATACCATTTGGTAAGTTACCACGTGTAATAGTGTGTTGGTCTGTTTTAATTTTAGTGATCTCTTTTACTTTACGGCCCAAAGCATCGTATAGTTCGATGTTAATGTTTTTACCTGAGAATGCTTTTAAATCAATAGTTAAGGCACTATATGCAGGGTTAGGGAAAACATTAATAGTTGCATCATTAGCAGTTAAATCCCTTATACTAGTAACCATAGCTGTGTAATTACAATTAAAAGGTATGCCACAGGTGAAATGTTCTAAAAAGTTTCGTGCCAAACAAAGTGTTGTGTCATAGTATGGCGCATCACCTTCTGGTACATGGCTATTTGATAAGTAAGATTTGAAACAATTTACAACACCAACCTGGTTAGCTTTTGCAGCTACAGATGAACTGCCGTCAACAATTTGAATTGGATAAGTTGTAGGAGGTTGTAAATAGATCAAGGCGGTTCCATAAGGCACAGTACCATCTCCTGTTCCGTGTGAACTAAATAATGGGATATCTCCAGCCTTTATCCAGGCTGTATCAGATAATGCTCCGGAAAGATTTACGATTGCTTTTACTTTTGATGAGTAACCCTGATTACCACTGTTACCTTCAATACCGCCAAGCAAACCCTTTTGTCCTGTTTTTGTTCCTACTGTTACTCCGGTTGTATCTATATAAGTTGGGAATTCACTTAATTCATTCATATAAGCAAGGTGCAATGCTATAAAACCACCAGCAGATACTCCACCAAAATATATATTATTAGTATCTATCCCATAAGTATTACCACCTTCGGTATAATTTTTACGAAAAAAACGTACCGCTGCACGTGCATCATGTACCGCACGCATAACAGCTCCTCCGGCATCATTTGAATCCGGTCCCGGGAAAGGTAAATCAGTCATAAATAATCGGTAATCAATTGAGGCTGTTACATAACCCATTTTTGCAAAATCGGTACACAATGGTATCATATCTGCACCTGTCTTGCTTCCTCCAACAAAACTTCCACCATGAGCAAAAATTATTAAAGGTCTTAGGGTATCTGTATCACCGGTTGGGCGATATACATCCAGTTTTAAAATTGATGCAGAATTATTGAATGTTACATTATTTCCGTAAACGATGTTGCTTGTCACATCAACGCCCGCAAAAATAAAATCGTGGTAACGGTTACCACACTGAGCATTTAATTGTGTAGAGGAAGCGGCTACTAATAAGCTTCCAGTAATTAGAGAGTAAAATTTTTTCATGAATTTTATTTTTTGTGTTTGTTAAAGGTAATGATATTTATAAATAAAAACAAAAATGTTAGAAAATTGTTGCGATTGTTTGGGTGACACTAATTTCACGAATTATTGCAGTTTAAATTTTATATTTCGGTAAGTTTTAATTCGTGCAATTAAGAGAGGCAAGCGTTTGGTGCTGTTTACCCTTCCAAAACTACCGTTGCCATTGCTGTTTCCTTTGTGTGAGAGAGCGAAACATGAATAGTTTTAATTTTGTTTTTTACTATAATTTTTGCTGTTTTGCCTAACACATTTAATGTTGGTTTTCCCAATTCATCATTTTTGATCTCCACTTCATTAAATGCCATTCCACCGCGCCAACCTGTTCCCAGTGCCTTAAAAAAAGCTTCTTTAGCAGCAAAACGCGCAGCAAAACTTTCGGCCTTATTTTTTTTTGTTTCACAGTAAACGATTTCAGTTTTTGAAAAAATCTTTTCTTTAAAGTTTATTTTTTCAATACTCTTAGCGATACGTGCTACTTCCACAATGTCTGTTCCTATGCCTATTATCATAAAAAAAAAGTCTCCTCAAAAATTAGAGAGTGATTATTATTTTCTTTTTGTATCCAGAGCTTTTTGCGAAGGATCTTCTTTTTGTTAATGATATTACTCTTGATTAACAAGATCCCTTGGAGCAAAGCCATTCGGGACAACTTGCAATAAAAATTGAACAATCTCTTCTCTATAAAAGCGAAATGCGAACATTCCATATTTTATCAAAGATAGCTCATTAGTCTGATAAATCATTCCTGCACTTATTAGTACTTTATGTGCCTCTTTTCTTCGCCCCAGCCATAGCTTCTGCTGTCCACGGGTCTTCCGGCCAATGATGACGTTTATACCGTATCCTTAATTCTTTGCGCACTTCCGGATAAGCGTTTTTCCAAAAACTTTTTAGGTCCTGTGTAATTTGTACCGGCTTGTATCCCGGTGAAAGCAAATGTAAAATTACTTTCATCCGTCCTTCATTTACGGTTGGTGTGTCCAAAAGTCCAAACATTTCCTGTAAGCGAACAGCAAGCACGGGGCTTGTTCCATCCGCTTGATATGCCAATGAAATCATTGAGCCGCTCGGAACTTTTATTTTTGATGGTGCAATAATTTCTAATTGTTGTGTTTGCTGATAGGATAGCAAGCCCGACAAAATCATATACAGATCGAGCTTTAAGAACTCTTCTCTTTTTTTAATTGTGGTGATATATGGTGCAAGCCATTCTTCAAGCGTATTTAATAAATTTTCATCACTTAAATCGGGCCAATCTTCATCTGGTCTCCATGCTCTGATGCTTGATAAACGTGCTTTCCAGTCAAAAACCTGTTCTGTTTGATTAAGAATAGTTAAGCCTTCTTTGCGGACTACATCACATAAAATTTTTATTCGTTCTTCTTCCGGAATAATTTTCAGAGGTTTGCTTTCAAGAATAATATCACCAATTCGTTTTTCATTTCTTGCAACCAGTATTCCATTTTGGGCATCCCATGTAATTACTTTTTTTTCGGTTGCAAGATGTAAAATGTCATCAGGACTAAGTGGCGCTGCAAGATAGATTCGTCCTTCTGCTGTCCCAGCATCCAGATGTGCAACAGCCAGATATGTTTCGTGACTTAATGTATCGTGTTCATTCAACTTTACAATTTTTCCATTTGATAAGCGATACCGATGGCTTTGCTCACGCTGTTTGGCAATACGTTCGGGATACGCTGCTGCCAATAGTTTTCCAACCTCCTGATCAACAGGAGCTGTATTATCCTGTGAAACTGAAAAGTGTTTTCGCCATTGCGATGCAAGCC
>JAZKBX010000003.1:0-17778 GCA_040388455.1 Bacteroidota bacterium | reverse complement strand
CCTAACTCTTCCAATATGCGTTGGGCCTGGCTTACAGCACTTGCCGGTGGTGGACTGAGCCAGGCAAGCGTATTTAAATCTTGTATCCCCCATTGAGCGAGTTCAATAATGGTAGGAGCCAGATCGGCTTCCAGTATTTCGGGATTGCGATGAGGCAGCAAATGTTGATGATAAGCCTGGTTCCACAAACGATAACAAATCCCTGAAGATGTTCGTCCTGCACGTCCTGCACGTTGTGTAGCCATGTCTTGCGTAACACGAATAGTATCTAAACGGGTCAGTCCTGTTTTAGGATCAAAACGTGGAGACCTGCAATAGCCGCTGTCAATAACTATTTTGATTCCTTCGATAGTTAAACTTGTTTCTGCAATGGAGGTGGAAAGTACTACTTTGCGTTTCCCCTGTGGATGCGGCAGTATAGCTTCTTGTTGTTTATGTAAAGGGAGATCGCCAAATAAAGGCTGAATGCAGATACCTGAAAGTTCCTGTTCCAATAATTCCTGAGTGCGTTGTATTTCGCCTGCTCCGGGCAGAAATACAAGTATGTCACCTTCGTGGTCTGCAAGTGCTTTGCGAACAGCTCTTGCCGTTTGCATCGGGATAGAAACGTTTGGGTTAAGCGAAGACGAGCTTACATTTTCTTGAGGTAAATAAAATAGCTCAATCGGATATTGCCTTCCGGCACTTGTCAATACAGGAGCATTGCCAAGAAGTGAAGAAAGTTTTTCTCCATCAAGAGTAGCCGACATAATTAAAATCCGCAGATCTTCACGAATTACTTGCTGCATTTCCCGACATAAGGCAAGTGCAAGATCGGCATGTAAACTTCGTTCGTGAAATTCATCGAATATTACCAATCCAACATCTTCCAATGTATTGTCCTGTTGCAACATTCGGGTAAGAATACCTTCTGTAAGCACTTCTATGCGGGTTTGTTTGCTCACCTTATTATCAAATCGTACCCTGTAACCTACGGTGGTTCCAACCTGTTCGTTGATCAATGATGACATACGGTTTGCAACAGCCCTTGCTGCAAGTCTGCGCGGTTCCAGCATCAGTATTTTTTTTCCTTTCAGCCAGGGTTCATCTAATAACTGAAGTGGAAGAATAGTGCTCTTTCCGGCTCCGGGTGGAGCTTGCAGAATAACGGTATTGTGAAGTACTAAGTTTTTTTTAATATCAGGAATGATTTCCAGAATGGGGAGCTGATCTGTCATGGTGGAAAAATTATGTAATATTTAATATGTAATGTACGATGCTTTATACAAAACTGCACCTTAACATATTACCTATTAAATATTACATCTTTTTTAGGATGCTGTCGGCTTTTTACTTAACCTACTGAAGAGTGATTCAAGCAGATTAATGAATTTCTTTAAAACATCAAAATACAATGTGATCCCAAGTATTAATGACATTCCCCAGATAACACATAAATTAAACCAGAATGTATCATAGTATCTGTTCAGGAACTTTTTACGAGGTGCAAAAAAGTGAGCACGTCCAAAGTTAGATTCTGTAGGATCTAGATAAACAGGATTTGTTTTTTGAATGTAAGCTCCATTCAGATCCAATATCTTATAAAACGAATTTCTATTCGTTACCAGATCGATCATACTTTCATTTTCGTAATCATCCTTTTTTTGCAAATATATAGCCTGTGATGCGCTGTCTTTGTTTAAAGCTGCAACTTCTTTATCTTTCGCATCGCTATACTTTTTGTAATTTTTTATATAATTGGCTTTTAGAACAGATAATAAATCGCGTATCTGTTTTGCCACTTCAGGATTAAATGTTTCAATACTCAAGGTTGATAAAACAGGACTATTGAGCTTGTCGTTACCCTTAACAGCCAATTCTTTGGTGATCTCACTTTTGATCATCTTTAAAGCATCTGCAACTTCCTGGCGAGAGGCAGGATTTTTGTATTCGTTTTCGCAAAAGTCTAATTTCTTGGACAGATCGGTTAACCAATAATCTTTTTTAAATGTAGCAATGCTTATGCCCTTATCATATTTATAAAAGTTTTTGTTAAACTCATTGTCTTTGAATTGTTTAACGGCAAGTGCTTCAAACGCCCAACGGGAAGTCATTATTTCACCTGTAAATGGTACGAAATTCTGAGAAGATATACTTGGGTTAAGTTTATCAAATTTCACAATTACACCACTCAACAATAATTGAGGAATAATTAAAAATGGAATTAAAATATAAATGGTAACAGCCGAATTGAAACTTGCGGAAATATTTAATCCCAACATGTTAGCAAAGCAGGATGCTGTGAATAGAACCAGCCAATATTCACCGGTCATACCTTTTACTTCAAGCACCGTGTTACCAACCATTATAAATAAAATAGTTTGTATTGCAGATAACACAAACATGATGGCAATTTTCGACCACAAATAACTTCCTCTGCTCAGATTAAGAAATGATTCCCGTTTTTGAATTTTCCGGTCGCGGATAATCTCTTCAGCACTCACTGTTAATCCAATAAATAAGGCTACTACAACTGCCATAAATACATAGGCAGGTAAGTTTTCGTTTTCACGAAAGATGTATCCTACTTTATTGGATAGGTCGGTATTGTAATATTTGACAAGGTAGGCAAGTATAAATGCCAGCACCGGTGCTTCCAGAAAATTGATTAAAAGGTATTGCGTATTGGTTAATTTCGATAACACATCGCGTGTTACAAACACCTTAAACTGCTTGAATTTACTAGGAACTTTAAAAGTGCTTTCCGGTATTTCAGTAAGTTCGGTAACATCCTCTACTTTTCTTTCGATCTTTTCTCTATAGTGAACGTTCCATTCGTTTGCTGATATTTTACGGCTTTGGGTGATATTTCCAAATTCGTCCAATACCTTCGATTCAATAATATTAAATACCTGTTCGGGGTTTACGTTTCCGCAAACAACGCACTCACTTTCGTTAGAGTTAACGTGGTTTACAACAGTTTTAAAATAAATAACCGAATCAACAGGATTGCCATAATAGATAGGATACCCACCAACATCAAGTATCATCAACTTATCAAACATTTTAAAAATGTCGGATGAAGGCTGATGGATAACAACAAATACCAACTTTCCTTTCAGAGCTAACTCCTTAAGTAAGTCCATAATGTTTTCAGAGTCGCGTGAAGAAAGTCCTGAAGTAGGTTCATCCACAAACATTACCAATGGCTCACGTATCAACTCCAATGCAATGTTCAAACGTTTACGCTGTCCACCGGAAATTGTTTTTTCTAAAGGACTTCCAACTTTTAAATTGCGGGTTTCAAGTAAGCCGATGCTGGTTAATACATTCAGCACCATTTCCGAAATTACTTCATCACTCTTATCCCCGAAACAAAGTTTAGCGTTATAAAAAAGATTTTGAAAAACCGATAATTCCTCAATTAAAAGATCATCCTGGGAAACCATCCCGATAACGCCTTCAATTTTCTCTTTTTCAGTATGAATATTGATACCGTTAATTTTTACTGACCCGCCACTTGGAACCTCATTACTATTTAATACATTTAGTAATGTTGATTTACCTGCACCGGATCCACCCATGATACCGATGAGTTTACCAGAATCTTCACTGAAATTTATATTGCGTAAGCCAAGTTTACCACCTTTAAATTTGTATTCAAGGTTCTTAACTACAAAAGATACTTTTGCTTTACTGGTATCGCTCAAAAACGCGCTTAAAATATCGCTGTAATAAACAGGTTTTACTTTTGAGCTTCGTAATGATGAACCAGGCGTTAAGATAAATACTTTACCAGAGGTTAAAATCTGACCGTTCAGATATAGATCACTTTTACCAAAATAAAGAAGTGCGTATATATTTACACTGGGAATCCATAATATTCGGGCTTGGCCGTTAATTCCTTCGGCATAAATATGTTTGGTTTCTCTATAGTTATTAGAAGTTTGGTTATCAATTATAAGAATGCTTGAAGAATCTGGAACAGCGTTTTCTTTAGCCTGAATGAAACTCATGCAACGCTTAAATTCCTCATCAACAATATTAAAAGTTTCAGCAACAGTATTAACAAACTCAAATTCCTGTTCTGATATTTCGGTATTTGAATTTATAAACTCGAGCAAACGTAATAACACAACTACTTTTTGTACCTGGGTAAGTTCACTGTTTATTTGGGTACATATTTTTAAAACTTTTACCGAGTTAAGAGAAGTACGTTTTGCTGTACCGTCTTTCTTTTTGGTTACTGCGTGATGCGCCTCTAAAAATTCGTCAAATATGGCAAGGTATTGTTCAACGGATTCCTGATTTAACTGCTGTTTTAAGAATGATTGCACAATTAATCGTCCGCTATCATTAATGCCATCAACTTTGGCAATAATAGCAAACATTTGCATCAAGGCTTTTAAAATCCGTTCACTCATTTATTTTTTAAAGTATTAAGTACTGAGTATCGTGTATTAAGTATTTGGTAATCTCAAGCACCAAATTAATTAATACACAACACTAAATATAATGTACAATTCACTGTTTTTAGGAAAAAAAAGACATTAATACCTGAGTAATTAATGTCTTTGTGGGGTATTTTGTGTTATTATTTTAGTTGTTTGAAGCCTATTAAAACAACAGCTCTTCCTGAACTTTTAGATCCTTCGCTATCAAGTTTAGCTTCTATGATACAATCAAGTGTACTGTTAATTTTGAAATCCCAATAAGGAGCATTTTTAAAATCTTTATTAGTAAATAATAAATTTCTTTGTGTATCAGTATCATATACTGAAAACACAAGATCTCCATCATTTAATCCGCTACATGCTGCAATACGGTACATTGTTCCACCATATAAAGTAACGTGGAATTCAGCAGTTTCGTCTGTATTCATTAATAATGCGCGGTATTGCTGTCCATCAGAAATAAATTTACTTTCAAAATGTTTGGCGCATATACTGGCAACTGTATCTGAAATTTGTGCTGATGAAGTGTTTAGTATTGCAAATCCGGAAATTACCAGTACTAATTTTAAAATTCCTTTTTTCATAATCTATACTTAATTTACTTGAGTTTTTATTTATAGTTCTTTAATTTCCTAAAAAAAATGTGATCGTTTTAAGATCCTTAAACTTTCAATCCTTTTCTTACTATCCTACAATCTGGCTTCTGATAGCTCTTATTTTTTGTGTAATTGATTCAATTTGTTCAGGTGTAATACTTACATCTGTTGTGCTGTTGATAGTGGTCATTTTCTTAGCAGCATCAGTTGTAGGTGCAATAAAGGTGTATTTGAAATTAACCCCATCATAAACAGTTGAAAGATCATAAAGGTTATCAATAAACTTTGTATATTCAGGTTGACTGTAATATGGTGTTAAAAGTTTTATCAAACTTTGTAATGATAATTTCTGTTCTGCAATTCTAAGTTTAACGTCTTCTTTTGGTTTAGTTTTGTAGATATCAGTAGTAAAGTATAAACTTTCAACCCATCCACCAGCAAGTACAAGACCGCTAACATCATTACGGTCGTTTGATTTTAGATAAGCATCGCTTGCACGGTAAGCAACACCAACCAAAACAAGCATAGAATCTTTGTTACCAAGATTTTTAGTAAATCGTTCTATTGTTGCTGCATCAAATGCGGCAGAGATACCCAAACCATCAGATAGTTTTTTAGCTGCGTTCAAATAACCGATAGCGTCCTGTGATTGATCATAAATTGTTACGTAACCTAAGTCAGCACCAAAGATACCAAGGTTTAATGCCTTCGCGAAATTAGTTGAATACGTTGAAGATTTATGCGGGTCATTCAAAATTCCTTTGCTATAACCTGCACCACTTCCTTTAATTAAAAGAGCGGTTTGAATAGGTGAAGGGATACTGAAAATTTCACCACTTATATTAATAATAGCGGTTTGAGCACTATCAACAGGAGGTATTTCATCTGTTTTTTTTGTGCCATCACCATTACAGCCTGAGGCTAATAATGCGGAAACTGATAATACTGCAATTGCTCCTTTAAATGTGATAAATTTCAATCTCATTTCAAATGTTTTTTAATGGTGTGTTTTTATACTAAAAAAAAAGAATGGTCAAAAATAATACTTTATATCTTAAACTAAACAAAACTGGCCTGTTTTTTTTTGTTTTTTGTAACGTAAAGATTTTCAGCGCTTTAAGGTTGGTGAGCAAACGTTTTTTTCAAAAAAGGCTAATTTATTGGAGCTTTTTTTGTTCACAGACATATTGAAGGCAACAAATTGCTCTGAATTCCAAATTCTACAAAGAAGAACATATCTTTCTTTATTAATTGAACTTCGGGGTTAAGAATTTGGTGATTTCGATCCTAATTTTGTTCCCGATCGAAAAAGAAAGAAAGTAATTTTGGAAAGACAGTAATTAAAAAATAAAACAATTTAAGCTAATTCAATACCTTTGTTAAAAATAGTAGACGTGAAGGAAGAAACAGATTTTAAAATGATTGCCAAAACCATTTTTGGTTTGGAAGATATATTGTCGGCTGAATTGCAACGACTGGGTGCCCGTAATGTGGAAACTCATAACAGGGCCATCAGTTTTAGTGGTGATAAAGGTTTTATGTATAAGGCCAATATATGTTTACGTACCGCTTTACGCATTTTGGTGCCGATAAAAACATTTACCATTACGGATGAAAAATCGTTGTATGATGCTATCCAGTCCATTAATTGGGAAGATTATATGGATGTTACCGATACCTTAGCTATTGATACAGTTTTAAGTTCTGATCTTTTTACTCACTCCCAATACCTTTCCCAAAAGGCGAAAGATGCTATTGTTGATCAGTTTCGTGCCAAACATGGTGAACGGCCTTCAGTAGATCTGGACCGCCCCACTTTGCGTATTCATTTACATGTTTATCAAAATACATTGACCGTTGCTTTTGATAGTTCGGGAGAGTCGTTGCACAAGCGTGGCTATCGTGATAAAACGAATCTGGCACCGCTAAACGAAGTATTAGCTGCAGGTATGATATTGCTGAGCGGCTGGGATAAGCGCAGTACTTTTATTGATCCGATGTGTGGTTCGGGCACTATTTTAATTGAAGCGGCAATGATCGCAAATAATATTCCTCCGGGCTATTATCGTGATGAATATAGTTTTGAGGGCTGGAAAAAATTTATGGCATTTGATGAAGAATTGTATAACACCATTTTTGATTCTGCTATCGATAAAATTACCAATCATGAACAACAAATTATTGGAGGCGAACTTTCGCCAAACGTTGCAAAAAAAGCAAAGGAAAATATCAAACATGCAAAAGTAGATGATATCGTTTCTATCAAAGTTTGTGATATAAAGGATTTTGAAGTGCCACCGGGACGAGGCGTAGTGATACTAAATCCGCCTTATGGTGAACGGATGGTAAAAGATAATATTGAAGAGCTTTATAAAAGTATTGGAGATACATTTAAAAGTAAATTTTCGGGTTATGATTGCTGGATGATCAGTTCCAATATGGAGGCCTTTAAGCATGTGGGGTTACGGCCATCACGAAAAATTGCCCTGTTCAATGGGCAATTAGAGTGCAGGTTCATGAAGTATGAAATGTATCAGGGAACTAAGAAAATTCATAAGCTTGTGGATGGTGGAAAGAAACCAGAGTAAGTGTAATTGAGCAATTTGGCAGTAGGCAATTTTACAATTTAGCAGTGGAAATTTTTAAAAGTATAAACTTTCAGTAAACTATGAAAAAAATAGCTGTATTTACATCAGGAGGCGATTCTCCAGGCATGAATGCCTGCATACGAGCAGTGGTTCGTACTGCGAGTTATTATAATCTGGAAGTAACCGGTATCATGCACGGTTATGAAGGCATGATAAAAAATGAATTCATTCCGTTAGGTCCCAAATCTGTTGCAAATATTATTCAGCGTGGCGGAACTGTTTTAAAAACGGCCCGCAGTAAACGCTTTTTAACGATCGAGGGTCGTCAAAAAGCATTAGAAAATCTTACGAAACATGGTATTGATGGCATTGTAGCTATTGGTGGGGACGGTACATTCAGAGGCGCATTGGAGTTTAGTAAAATTTGTGATATTCCTGTGGTTGGGTGTCCGGGCACTATCGATAATGATCTAAAGGGAACAGATTTTACAATTGGTTATGATACGGCTATCAATACTGTAGTGGAAGCCGTTGATAAAATACGTGATACAGCCGAAAGCCACGACCGCCTGTTTTTTGTTGAGGTGATGGGCAGGGATGCAGGATTAATCGCTTTGCGCTCCGGTATTGGCGTTGGAGCCGAATGTATTTTAATGCCGGAAACTAAAACTGATATTGAAGACCTGATAAAACGTTTGGAAGGAGGACGAAAAAGTAAATCATCAAAAAT
Source organism: Bacteroidota bacterium (assembly GCA_040388455.1). Classification (GTDB taxonomy): domain Bacteria; phylum Bacteroidota; class Bacteroidia; order 2-12-FULL-35-15; family 2-12-FULL-35-15; genus 2-12-FULL-35-15. Next base: position 9,431 of record JAZKBX010000003.1, on the reverse strand, counting down.
TATTATTGTTGCTGAAGGTGATGAAGCCGGAGGCGCTTTTACAATTGCTGAACAAGTGAAAAAACGTTTGCCGGATTATGATACACGAGTAACCATTCTTGGCCATTTACAACGCGGAGGAAACCCTTCAGCCATGGATCGTGTAAATAGCAGCCGAATGGGCTTTGGTGCTGTGGAAGCGCTATTGGCCGGTAAAAAAAATATAATGATCGGAATAATAAATAAAAAAATCAGTCACACTCCTTTCGAAAATGCTGTAAAGCATACGCAGCATCTTGATCCTGAATTGATACGTATGTTAGATATTTTATCGCTTTAGATCTCAACTACGATTAATGGAGATGAATTAAAAATAATTATAATCTATTTTATTTTTTTCTGTTTCTTATTTTAAAAATTGTAATACATTTGTCTGAATAATGACAACAACACTTCATATCATTTCTTTATTTATCGCTCTAATGGTTATTACCGAAGGGATGCAATATTGCATTGGTAATATGCGAATTATTCATATTCCCTTAAGCAGATAATTTCTCTGCCGCTTCTTCGAAGCAATTTTCCAATTTTCGTTTTTTTTAATAATGGTCTTTGGGCCACAATTTTCTGATCATGTCATTAGTTACAGATGCAATACTTGAAAAACTAAACAGCTTAATAATAGTAGTAAACCAGGATGGATGTGTTGAATATGTCAGCCCTTCAGCAAAACGGATCTTAGGTTTTGAGCCTGACCAGTTAATGGGTGAAGGCTGGTGGAACTTAACTCTTAATAATGAGGAAGAGCGGGCTGATATCAAGGCATTAACATTTCAACAATTCAAGAAGGATTCTTTATTGGAGGCCGTGCCTTACGAACGGCTATTAAAAACTGCTACCGGTGGCGATAAATGGATTCTTTGGAATACCTCAAAAGGACCAATGAATACACTTGTTGGGATAGGTCATGATATTACAGATAGAAAAAAGAAGGAGCAGAAATTAGCTTTAAAACATAAGTTACTGGAGCAGCAAAATAAAGACATGTTGGATAGTATTCAATATGCAAGCCGAATCCAGGAAGCTGTATTACCTGATATAGATAAGATCAAAAATGCTTTTAAAGATGCATTTGTTCTTTACCAGCCAAAAGACGTGGTGAGTGGAGATTATTATTTTTTCTATAAACGAAACAATAAAGTTTTTATAGCTGTTGTAGATTGTACAGGACATGGTGTTCCTGGTGCATTGATGTCAATTATTGCACATGGGATATTGAAAGATGTAATTGTAAAAAAGGGATTAGAAGAACCTTCAGAAATATTGTATGCTTTAGATGATGAATTGCACCTGTTATTAAATAAACAAAAAAATGAAGAAATGACTTACGATGGAATGGATGTTTCCTTGGGAGTTTTTGATTTTGAAAGCAATACACTTACCTATTCTGGTGCATTTCGGCCGATGCTGTTGATAAGGGATATGGAGATCATTGAATTTGAAGGAAATCGTTTTCCAATAGGCTTTTACGCAGATGTAAAAAAGGAATTTGTTTCAAGAAAAATTGAATTACAAGTGAATGATACATTTTATTTCTTCACTGATGGTTATTGCGATCAGTTTGGCGGTGAATTTAAAAAGAAGTTAAATAGAAAAAGATTTAAGGAGTTGTTGCTTTCGGCACAATCCATGGAGATGGATGAGCAGGAATCATTTTTACAATATGCATTATTAAATTGGAGGCAGGAGGAGTTACAGGTGGATGACGTGTTAGTAATGGGAATAAGGATTTAAGTAAAGTAAAATAATGAAGGAAGTAATTTGCCGTAAATTTTAAAAAGCGCCTTCAGAAAAAGAGGGCGCTTTTTTTTGTTTTTTTTTGTCTTAATTGAAGGGGTATCAATTAAAAATTCAAAAAATTAATTGAACAGTATCTGCCACTTTCAATTTTACTTTCCTGCCAAAATACAATGCTAAATTTTTTTCTACATGTCCGGCAGGGAAATTAAAGCATACCGGATAATCATATTCTTTTACCGCATCTGTAATTATTTCCTCAGCTGTTTTTCCAAATGGAATGGTATTGTCTTTCATGTCCGTCATGCCGCCTATGATCAAACCCGCTAAATGGTCTAATTTACCGCTACGTTTCAGGTTGAGCATCATCCTGTCGATATGGTATAAATATTCATCTAAGTCTTCAATGAATAAAATTTTTCCTTTCGTATCAATGTCCGAAACGCTTCCGGTTAAAGCATAAATTAAAGAAAGATTTCCACCAATTAATTCAGCTTCAGCTTCTCCTTTTCTATTTAAAGGATGTGATTCAAATTGATAATTTAATTGTTCTCCGAATAAGGCTTTTCGCAGGGTTTCTGTAGCTTCTGCATTTTTTGCAAAATTAATGGGCATTGTTGCGTGAAGCGTTTCAATTCCAAAATTATTTATGTGAGAATGTAATACGGTAATATCGCTATATCCAATGATCCATTTAGGATGTTTTTTGAAGTTTGTAAAATTAATTTTGTCAATAATACGTATCGTTCCATATCCTCCACGTGCACTAATTATAGCCTTTATCGAATCATCATTCAGCATTATTTGTAAAGCATCCGCTCTTTCATCGTCTGTTCCGGAAAATTGATTGTCAACGTTAAATAAATTTTTACTTAATACCACTTCTAATCCCCAAGCATTAAAAATATCAATTGCAGATTGAATTTCTTCTTTTGATATTTTTCGTGCCGGTGCAATGATGCCGATTTTATCATTTTTTTTTAAAAAAGATGGTTGTTTCATAATAAGATAATTTCTTTATAAATTGAAAATTTCAAAATTTGTTTTACTCACAACTGTTGGTAATCAATTGCCTGTAAAATCGTATACAATTTTTAAAGTTATCAATGGAGATTTTTTCATTTAGCCCGTGAATCCGTTTCAAGTCTTCAGAATCAAAAACATTTGGAAGAAAGCGGAATAAATTATCAGAAACTTTAGAATAATGTTTTTCATCCGTGCCACCAATCATAAGAGAAGGAGCAGTTATTGTGTTTTTAAAAACCTGCTTGACACTTTTTTCAATTTGTTTAAATCCTTTCGAATTGATATCAGAAACTGCTGCAGGCTCATTACCGTGTCCTATCTTTTTTATTTTTATTCTGGAATCATTTAAAGTTTTTTCAATATGAGTAATTACATCATCAGAAGTTTCTCCAGGTAGTATTCTAAAATTTATGGTAGCCTTGGCAACTGTAGGCAATACGTTATCTTTAAAACCGCTTTTGAATATTGTAGGGGCTGTTGTTGTACGTATTGTTGCGTTCCCGGAGTTGGACGCTTCGTATTTACTTATGATAACGGAATTTAAAAGCCACTGATTGGCAAATGCAAGTTTTGAAAAGAATGGCATTTCGGGACCAACATAATCTAAAAAATACTGGACAGGTTCAGAAATTTTGGGAGACATTGGATTTTTTTCAAGTTTTGCAACAGCTATAGCAAGAATGCCAATTGGCGTTTCCTTGGCTGGCATTGAGGAATGCCCACCTTCGGTTTCAACAGAAAGTTCAACAGACAAATATCCTTTTTCAGAAACACCTATTAAAGCAACATCTTTTTTAATTCCAGGAACCACACCTCTTGTAATCAGCATACCTTCATCCAGAATAAATTCAGCATTCACGTGCTGAGATTCTAAAAACTCAGCAATTTTTTTTGCGCCATTTTCTCCTCCAATTTCTTCATCATGTCCAAAGGCGAGATAAACCGTGCGTTTAGGTTTGAAATTTTCTTTTAGTAGCATTTCAACGGCTTCCAAAATCCCAATTACATTTACTTTGTCGTCAAGTGTCCCTCGGCCACACACAAACTTATCTGTAATTTCTCCTCCGAAAGGCTGGAAGTCCCACTTTTTAGTTTCTTCATCCACAGGCACAACATCCATGTGTCCCATCAAAATAATAGGTTTTAATGAAGGATTTGCTCCCTCCCATTTATAGAGCAAACTGAAACCATTAATCACCTTTTTATTAAGTAAGGAATCGGAAAGCGGGTATGTTTTTTTTAGGTAGGAGATTAACTGATTAAAGGCTGCAGAATCAAATTTTGAAGGTTCATCATACGAAACTGTTTTTATTTGCACAGCCTCGGAAAGATGCTGAACACAATTTTCAGTAACAGCAACCGATGGAATAGCTTCTAATTGCAGTTGTTTCGACTTATACGTAAGCGTATTAAATAGAACTATGACCAGGAGTATCGCAACTAATATCCCGATAGTTTTTAAAATTTTACTTAACATTTTCTTTGTTTTTAGATTATAATATTCCCTATTTAACCGGTAAGGTTTTCAAAACCAGGTAGGTCCACAAATGGTAAAAACAAAATGGGAATATTGGTTGAACACCCGATTTCTTAATGAAATTACAATAAAGCAATCTAATTATTATCTTTGCCATTCCTTACACTCAAGCAAACATACGAAATTAATGAACAAATTTAAAAGATATACGGTAACAGCAGCCTTGCCATACGCCAATGGCCCTGTACACATTGGTCATCTTGCAGGTTGTTATTTGCCTGCCGATATTTATGTGCGTTATCTTCGTTCAAAAGGCGAAGATGTGAAGTTCATTTGCGGTTCAGATGAACATGGCGTACCTATTACTATAAAAGCAAAAAAAGAAGGCATTACTCCTCAACAGGTGGTGGATAAATATCATAAAATAATGGGAGATGCCTTTGAAGAGTTTGGTATTTCCTTCGATATTTTTTCCCGCACATCCGCTAAAGTACATCACGAAACGGCATCTGAATTTTTTAAAACATTATATGATAAAGGTGTTTTTAAGGAAGAAATAACAGAACAATATTTTGATGAAAAAGCCAATCAGTTCTTAGCGGACCGTTATATTGTGGGTACTTGTCCGAAATGCGGCAATGATAATGCTTATGGCGATCAATGTGAAAATTGCGGAAGTACTCTTAATGCTACCGATCTAATTAATCCGAGATCCACTTTGTCAGGCGAAAAACCGGTAATGAAAAAAACCAAGAATTGGTTTTTGCCTTTAGATACGATGCAACCAAAGATCGAAGCCTATATTGATTCTCATAAAGAGTGGAAAACAAATGTATTCGGACAATGTAAGAGTTGGTTAAATTCAGGACTTCAACCCCGTGCTATGACAAGGGACTTGGATTGGGGCGTAAAAGTGCCAATTGAAGGTGGTGAAGGGAAAGTTCTATATGTGTGGTTTGATGCGCCTATAGGATATATTTCTGCAACAAAGGAATTGTTTGAGAATCAAGGCAAAAAACAAGACTGGGAGCTGTATTGGAAGGATAAGGAAACAAAATTGGTGCATTTTATCGGTAAAGATAATATCGTATTTCATTGTATCATTTTCCCAGCTATGTTGATGGCAGAAGGTTCTTATATCTTACCTGAGAATGTTCCGGCTAATGAATTTTTAAATTTAGAAGGAAATAAAATTTCTACCTCCCGCAACTGGGCTGTATGGCTGCATGAATATTTGTTGGAGTTTAACGATAAACAAGATGCTTTGCGTTATACACTTTGTGCAAATGCTCCTGAAACCAAGGATAACGATTTTACCTGGAAAGATTTTCAGGCGAAAAACAATAATGAATTGGTTGCTATACTTGGTAATTTCATTAATCGCACATTGGTATTAACACATAAATATTATAATGGGAAAGTGCCTGTGGCATTGGAATACACAAAAGCAGATATTCTATTGCTGGAAGAAATAACCAAATTCCCTTCCAAAATTGCTTCGAGTATTGAGCAATATCGTTTCAGGGAAGCATTGGGTGAATTAATGAATTTGGCGCGTTTAGGAAATAAATACCTGGCAGATAACGAGCCTTGGATATTGATAAAGACAGATGAAAAAAGAGTTCAGACAATTATGAATTTATCATTGCAAATAGTTGCTAACCTTACTGTATTGATGGAACCTTTTTTACCTTTTACATCAAAAAAATTAGGTGCCATGATCAATATTAACAAAGATCTGAAATGGAATGACGCAACCCGCACCGATCTGTTATTAGCGGGCCATCAGATAAATCCATCCGGTTTATTGTTTGAAAAAATTGAAGATGAAACAGTGGATGAGCAGGTTCTTAAATTGAAAAATTCTAAAATGATCAATGAAGCCGAATCACATAAAGCCGAAATTATTCTTAATGATGAAAATGCCGGACTTCCAGGGTTAGCCCCCGCCAAGGCAGATATTAGTTTTGATGATTTTAATAAAATGGATATCCGTGTTGGAACAATTTTAGAAGCAGAACGTGTTCCTAAAACTGATAAATTAATGAAATTATTAATTGATACAGGTATTGATCAACGTATAGTTGTTTCGGGCATTGCAGCGTATTATAAACCGGAAGATATCATTGGGCAGAAAGTATCCATTTTAGTAAACCTGGCACCACGCAAGATAAAAAATATTGAAAGCCAGGGGATGATCCTGATGGCAGAAAATAGTAATGGTGAACTAAGTTTTGTTGTTCCGGGTAAATCGGGTGTGGATAATGGTGCTAACATAAAATAATATATCTCGCAAAGATGCAAAGGCGCAACGGCCTGAGTTTGTTTTTCTTTGCACCTTTGCGAGCGAAAAAATATCATGAAAAAAATTGCCTTTATTAGTTTAATAATTTCCGCATTTACACAGATCACAATAGCTCAAACAAAGCTATTGACAATGGATGATGCAATTATCAAACAAAAAACCACACTTGCACCAGCAAAACTTAAACAGTTAATGTGGGTAAAGGGAAAAAATAGCTATTCTTATGTTGATACAAAAGACAGTATAGATTTTTTAATTTTAGGTAAGGCTGTAAGCGCCAATAAGCCTGTTAAAACTGCAGTGTCATTAGTAGAAATTAATGATGCATTGGGTAATTTAAGGTTTAAATCGTTAAAAACATTTCCTCAAATGCAATGGAAAACCTCGGATATTTTTACGTTTGAAGCAGAAAAAAATCTATTTGCATATAATCTGAGATCTAAACTTCTAACCAAAGAATCTACCAGGGATTTTGGTGATAATGCTGAAAATATTGATGTTGCAAACAAAACAAACTATGTTGCTTTCACTGTAAAAAATAATTTATTTGTTTACGATGGTAAAGAAAATTTAATTGTGACCAATGACGCAAATGAAAATATTGTAAATGGTAAATCTGTTCATCGCGAAGAGTTTGGAATTGAGAAGGGGACATTTTGGTCACCAAGCGGTAAATTACTTGCTTTTTACAAAATGGACCAAACGATGGTAACTGATTACCCTATCATTGATTGGACCGTTCGTCCTGCAAAAAATAATGTTATTAAATATCCAATGGCTGGTGATACAAGCCACCAGGTGATTTTGGGCGTTTATAATGTAAGCACAGGCAAAACGGTTTTTCTTAAAACAGGAGAGCCTAAAGAACAATACTTAACAAATATTGCCTGGAGCCCTGATGAGCAAACTATTTATATTGCAGTTTTAAATCGTGATCAAAACTATATGAAATTAAATTCATATAATGTTATAACCGGACTTTTTGAAAAAACACTTTTTGAAGAAAAAGATGATAAATATGTTGAACCCATGCATCCGCTGGTATTTGTTCCGAAGCATCCAGATCAATTTATCTGGCAGTCGGAACGTGATGGATACAATCACTTATACTTATATGATGTTACGGGAAAATTGATAAAACAACTTACTAAAGGCAATTGGGTGGTAACTGATTTTGCTGGCTTTGATGAAAAAGGAACCAAGGCGTTTTATTCCTCCACTGCTGAAAGCCCTATTACACGTGATTTCTACAGCCTTGATCTAAAAAAAGGAAAAATTGCAAAAATCACGTCCGGAGATGGAACACACACCGTTATTCTGAATAACGATGGAAGCTATTTTATTGATAATTTCCAAAACTCCAGTGTTCCCAGAGAAATTTCTATTTGCAATAGTAAAGGGAAAAAGGTGCAAACAATTAAACAGTCTGAGAATCCTTTAAAGGATTACAAATTAGGGCAGATGAGCATTTTTAAATTAAAAAGTACGAATGGAGATGATCTGTATTGCAGAATGTTTAAGCCTGTTGATTTTGATTCTACAAAAAAATACCCGGTAATCGTTTATTTATATGGTGGTCCCAATGTTCAGCTGGTAAACAATACCTGGAATGGTGGAGGGGATATGTGGCTGCAATATATGGCAGAACGTGGCTTTGTTGTATTTACGATGGATAGCAGAGGAAGCGCTAATCGTGGAAAAGCTTTTGAACAGGCTACTTTTCAACATCTAGGAACAATAGAAATGCAGGATCAACTACTTGGAGTTACCTATCTGAAAAACTTAAGGTACGTAGACGTAAACCGTATGGGCCTGATGGGTTGGAGTTTTGGCGGATTTATGACAACATCTATTATGACACGTTATCCCGATCTATTTAAAGCTGCCGTTGCTGGCGGACCTGTGATCGATTGGAGTTATTATGAAATTATGTATACCGAACGCTATATGGATACTCCACAATCAAATCCTAAAGGATACGAAGAATCAAAAGTGCTGAATTATGTGGATAGCTTAAAAGGAAAATTAATGTTGATTCACGGAACAGCAGATAATGTTGTTGTGTGGCAGCATAGTTTAATGTTCTTAAAAACGTGTGTGGACAAAGGGAAGCTAGTGGATTATTTTGTTTATCCCGGACATGAACATAATGTGTTAGGTAAAGATAGAGTACATTTGTTCAATAAAATCACCGAGTATTTTATTCAAAATTTATAATTCAAGAAATGGAAAGTATTGAAGGGGAAATAATTGAAAAAGCAACATTTAATACGATCCTTAAAACGTATATTTTGTTTTATGTCAGCTTTTTTTTATTAATATCTGTTATAGGAATTCCCTTATTAATTATATGGTTTTTAGGGCTTGGCCAATGGTATTCAAGGCATTATTTTGAAAAATTAGAATGTACATTAACGGATAAAAATTTAAAATTTAAGAAAGGCATTATTGTTCAAATTGAGAAAACAATCCCTTTGGAGAATATCCAGGATATTTCTTTTATTGAGGGGCCTTTACTGCGTTCTTTTAATTTATGTATTTTAAAAATTGAAACAGCAGGAGGGTCATCCGATTATGCAAATACAATGAGGTTGGTGGGAATTGTTGACGCTCCTGCATTTCGTTTAAAGGTTTTGGAACAAAGAACCAGGTTAAAGCAAATTCAATTAGTTAATAATGATCAATCACTATTGATTGATATTAAATCGAGTTTATTAAGAATAGAAGATTTATTAAAAGAAAAAAACAATAAATAGTATCTTTATTGAATATTGGTTTCGTAGTTCAACGGATAGAATAGAAGTTTCCTAAACTTTTGATCCCAGTTCGATTCTGGGCGAGACCACT
>JAZKBX010000002.1:0-10500 GCA_040388455.1 Bacteroidota bacterium | reverse complement strand
TTGGCGAGCTCCGCGATACGGCCGACGGCCTTGCGCACGCCCAGGCCGTGGCCATTCAAAGTCGCAATGCCGGAAGAGTCGTAGCCCCGGTATTCCAACCTGCGCAGGCCATCCAGCAGTACCGGAACAGCCTCCGCTGGTTCCTGTAATGGTATATGAAGTGGTAGTAGCAGGAGATTCTGTTATTGAAAATGCAGTAGCCCCTGTTGACCATAGATAAGTTGTTCCACCAGAAGCACTTAATGCAGCTGATTGTCCGGTACAAATTGTTTCGGAATTTACTGAAATAGCCAAAGCAGTACCTACAGTGATAGTAGCAACTGCAGTACCTGAGCATCCACTGCTGGTACCCGTTACAGTGTATGAAGTTGTGGTTGTTGGTGATTTTGTTATCGAACTTGCCGTAGAGCCGCTTGACCACAGGTAAGTTGTACCACCCACGGCAGTTAATGTTGCGGATTGTCCGGTACAAATTGTTTCGGAATTTACTATAATTGCTAAAGCCGCTCCCACAGTGACAGTCGCAACAGCAGTACCTGAGCATCCACCACTGGTGCCCGTTACTGTGTATGAGGTTGTGCTAGCAGGAGATTCTGCTATTGAATTTGACGTAGCACCTGTTGACCATAAATATGTTGTACCACCAGCAGCAGTTAATGTTGCAGACTGTCCGGTACAAATTGTTTCGGAGTTTACTGTAATGGCCAAAGGACCGCTAACAGTGACTGTAGCAATAGCAGTACCGGAGCATCCGCCACTGGTACCTGTTACGGTATATGATGTTGTGGTTGTTGGTGATTTTGTTATTGAACTTGCTGTAGCGCCCGTTGACCACGAATAAGTTGTACCGCCACTCGCAGTCAGTATCGCGTTTTGTCCTGCACAAATAGTTTGTGAATTCACCGTAACAGTAAGCCCGGAGCTTGCAACAAGTGTTTCTGTTGCCGTTTGTATGCAACCATTGGAGCTTGTTACCGTAACGGTATAAGTTCCGGCACAAAGTCCGGAAGCGGTTGCTGCGGTTCCGCCTGAAGGTGCCCATGAATAGGTATAGGGAGCATTCGCTCCTGATGCTGTTACTGATGCTGTTCCATCACAAGTACAGCTTGGATCTGTTGAATTTGAATTAAGCACTAATGGGGTTAATGCTGTACAAGAATTGTTCATGCCGCTTATCCATGCCGCATTTGCAGCGTTATTGGGTGAGCCCGGAGTTTGATTCCCTGAAGTTGAAAGCCTTACCCAATTCGCCTGATTACTTGGAACATTATTAACCGAATTGGTCATATAAGCAACCATAGCACTAGAGGGTCCACTAAAATAAATATCTGAGTTTGTTGTGTTGTTTCCCCAACTGACTGAGAAAACCTCATTCCCTGAAGGACTTATCGTTTGAAAAGAATCATCCCCATTGGCCATTGCAAGACTCCCCCAACTGCCACAGGCACTGAAACCTGTAGTTGGATACGTTGCAGTAGTAGTACTTGGTAAGGATACATTTTCCTCTAAAAGAGTACAATTACTAATCGGAAAAACTAATTTGCAATTACCATCCGACATTGAAATATCATCCGCAGGAATACTGGCATTGATGTCGGCATCATTATAGATAACAATAAGAGTTCCAATTGGGATACATGACCAAAAAGCAGTGCTTTTAAAACGGATACAACCCTGGGCAATTCCTGTTCCCACACCTGTTGCGTGGTTTCCGTTATTATCATCAATATAATACCCTCTCAGATCCATACAAGGGATCGAACTGCAGGTTGCTGTACCAACAACCAATAGTTCTACGTATTCCTTTGAACCAGTAGGACCTTGCGAAACTTCATTAATAATTAATTGGGCTTTGGAAAAAGAAACGAGCGCGAGCAGAAGAGTAAGGAGAAGTACAACTTTTCTAATTTTAACAACCATATTAAAACTTCTCTTTAAAGTTAATATTTTGAATGTGTTAATATATCCGTTTTTCCGGTGGCAAATTTACTCCTTTTTTGCCAGCTTAACGGAAATATAGGTTGTGGTTTTGTTAGACAATTGTTAACTTTTTGGGATATTTATGATTAAACCCCAATATTGACTGAATTGAAAAACTAAACTATCATGTACCACATTAATTATCAACTGATTGACAAGAACGGCATTATTAAACTTGTGTTTTACAACATAAATACTTTTGTAAAATAATATGCCTGATTTTGTGTTTTCGGTTCAACAAGTTTATTTGGGCGTTCCCCTTTCTTAAACAAGAAAGGGGCGGGCTTTCCGCTTCAATCTTTTCTAAACAGAAAAGGATTTACGCTGCAATCCCTAACGCAAATTATCCTGAGCAATTTCATTTCGAGCTGAATCGATGAAAATTCTTATTAACCTGAGTTCGATTAATATTCAAGGCTAAAGCATTATAATAATGGGTTCTTTGTTAAACCCACGTCTTAAAAGACGTGGTTATTATTCCCACCTAAATGGTAATTGCTATTTGATTAGCTTAGGCATCGTTTTTTATAACCACGGTCTTCAGACCATGGGCTGAAATGTGTTTATTTTATTGGGCTTTAGCCCTGATTTTTATTGTTTTATTAATCGAACCCAGGTTATTACAGTTCTTTGAGGATTGCTATAAAACAAAAAAACGAAACCTTTTTAAAGACTTCGTTTTATGAATTATTTTTAATTTGAGTTAATTCTATGCTTCTATTCGATTATAAGCTTACCAGTACCAATGATATTATTGTTTTGGGAGATCTTATAAAAATAAATACCATTTGGTAGATCACCTCTTTCAATAACTATTTGCTGAGTTGAAACAGAACTTTTCACTTCAATTTCTTTTCCGGTTAGATCATACATCAAAAAATTAATTTTCTCTTTTCCTTTATTTCCATTTATTTTAATTGTAGTTGAAGTACTAAAAGGATTAGGAGAAACCTGTATACCAATTTCTTGCTGTGCTTTATTGTTTACAGAAGCCACAACAGGCAGCTCAATTTTTCTAATTACCCTGTTCACCCAATCAGATACTAATAGATTCCCATCCAAACTCATGATAACATCTATTGGCTTTCCAAATATTGCAACTGCAGATGTCCCATTAACATTTCCGGTGATATGCGGAATTCCTGCAACAGTGGAAACGTTTCCTTGGGTATCTATTTTCCTTACCGTATAATCAAATCTACCGGCAACGTAAACATTCCCAACATTATCTGTAGTTAAACCTTTGGGGAAATAAAATTGAGCAGCCGTGCCCGGACCATCCGAATGACCTATTACACCTGTACCGGCATAAGTGCTCATTGTACCATCAGGAAGCACCTTTCTAATTGCTGAATTGCCCTGATCACTTACATAAAAAACATCATTCAATTTGTCGTATGCAATTGCAATAGGGAATGATAAGTCGGCAGATGCACCTATTCCATCAACAAATCCGGTTTTACCACTTCCAACAAAAGTGCTTACATTGCCCTGGCTGTCAATCTTTCTGATCATGTTATTACCGGGATCGGCAACGTATAAATTCATTGCGTTATCAAAACACATGTAATTCAGATAATCAAATTGTGCAGATGCACCATTTCCATTTACAAATCCTTTTCCACCGCTTCCCGCGTAGGTGGTTACTTTACCCAAATTGTCAATTTTTCGTATTACGAAATTTGAATTATCAGATATATAAATATTATTAAAATTATCTACTGCTATTCCTAAAGGATTGTTGAATTGAGCTGTAGCCACATTTCCATTTACAAAACCTGCTGCTCCGGTTCCTGCAAAGGTGCTAACATTACCAGCCGCATCAATTTTCCGTATTCGATGATTAGCAGCATCACAAATCAATAAATTTCCTTTTTTATCATACACCATTTGCTCAAGTCCAGAAAACTGAGCGGTTAAAGCAGGACCATCTATGAATCCATTAACACCGGAACCAGCAAATGTGGATAGTGTTTGTGCTTGCAGACTAATGGAGGTAAACATAATTGCAGCAACTACTGATAGTACTTTTGTTTTCATTTTGCTGTTGTCGGTGATTATAGTGCTGACTCCGCACTTTTTTTGATAATTTCTTTTAATTATTTCTATAAATTCAATTCCTTAGAATCGATTTGTGTTTTTAAAATCAATTATTCTTTCTTTTATACCTTGCTTGTGCTAAAGGTAATGCATAGATTCAAAATTTCCAAATTATAGGTAGAAGAGTTCTTAAACAGTAAATCATTTTTAATCATCACATTTTTCGTACCAATTTTATCTAATCTGCCTCATAATTCTTCTTTTTATGTCAATCGGGTGTGTTTGTTATTAGTTTTCTACAATAAATTTGAAAATACAGTTATCTGAAAGAATAAAATATATTCACATTGTTCCATAGGTAAGGCCTGGAGAAAGAAGAGTTTTTTTATATTATTTTTGCTTACTAACTTTCCCTGGTTACAGGTAGTGCGGAATAAAAAGCATTGAGCTGGTGTTAACCGGAAAACTTAATTAAAAGTACAATAGGAAATTCCAAGTGCAAATAAAACTTTAGTGAAACAACCAGATTTATGCATTTGCAACTCCAACAAACTCCACATTGCTATGCAGCCGGTGTTATAGCTTGCAGGGCGCATGCAGCGCTTCACTTTCCATGTAATTCGAAACACATAGTTTTGTTACCAAGTATGTATTAGTGATTTAGCTAATCCATCCAGTCCTGGAAATAAAATTTCTGACGTAATATTCATTTCTTTTAAGTATTTAGCTATTTCAGAATGTGTCTTTTTAGGTATATTTATTTTAATTAATTGAATGTTTGTCTCACGGCTTTCTGTTTTTGACAGTTCAATTAATTTTTCAAAAGGTACATCTCTAAATATTGAATTATCCCTTTTGAATGCGGATTCAAGGTTTTTCATGAATGATTCATCGGAATTAGTCGGCATTAAAAACAAACCTTGTTGTCTTGCAAGTCTTTCAGTGCATAACTTTGTATCAAGGGGTACAACAGTCGTTGGGATTTTCTCAACTGAAAATGGTCGTGCTATATATTGATTTGCAAAATAAGTATTATGGAGATTTACTTCATCCTTTAAGACTTGTTTTTTTTCATATGGCAAATTATATTCATCGTGTAATGTGTCTCGAAGAATATATCTATTGATTGCCCAAACTGATCCGTCCATTGAGCTTTCAATTACTGCGAAATAAGTCGCAATAAATATCGAAGAAGTAAAATCTAATAGACGAGTTGGTGCACCATGATGTTGCATAATTGAAAGCCATTCAAACTTTTCATTGTCAGGAATTTGTCGATTAGAGTATAAATGAAATTTTCTCTTGAACTCGTGAAGCATCCACCTTTCTTCAGTAGTATAATCCTTTAAAAAAGTATCTTGACCATTTTTAACTCTTTCTAGTGATGTTTTTAAATCCCATTTTGAATTTTGTTGACCTCTATAAATAAATGAGTTTAGAAAAGATTTGTCTAACTTAAATAGGTCTTCCCATTTATTAGTTGAAGTTACTATATAATTATTCATTTAGATCGTCTTAATAAAATTACTCATTACACTTTCGATTAGATATTTCCTCGCCCTTGTTAACGGCAAGATAAGCGGCTATTGCCGCTTTCGTAAAAATAATTATAATATGTTAGGCACAGTAAGTTATTCTTTCTTGAGTTTTCCAAAAGTCAACCGTTCTATATTTTTCAGTATCGGAGAAATAGTCTGCCAGTTCTCAATTGAGGAATAATTGCAAGAAATTCTAATCTGTGCTTTCTCGATTGAAATTAAAACATACTGTCCTGCATAACAAGTAACTTTCTTGTCAGTTATCACTGGATTAACTATTGCTTGGTAACAATAACTTAAAAGGCTGTCTCTGTCTGATTTCGATAGAAAATATTTTACAGATACATTCTTGTCATCGTACACCCCACTTGCAGAGTCGATAAGAGTTACTTTCTTGTTATCGTGATTCATATAAAACAATGTGTCTTTGTCTGGTGTAACTAAAAACCTATGATTGTCCACTATTACTCGAATAAAATTCCAATTGTCTTTGATTGATAATTTGTATTCAGATTTAGTTTCTTTCTTGGCGTTACAAGAAACTAAAAAAACAAAAAGAAATAAAATTATATTTTTCATAAATATTGCGTACTTATTGTGATTACCTGTCTTCATTTGTCTTCTTGGGCAAATATAAATTAAACGGGATATATTAAATTTTCTTTTGTCTCATCTCTTGATGAATCACATTATACTCTGTTATAACTTTCAAAATTTCTTTGTAACATAAATTATAAGATTTTAGTATTTCAGTGTTTATCATAGCACACCTTTTTTGCTGTGATGGAGTTTCAATATACTCAATGGCATATTCATAAGTTGGATTGATAAAACAAAGTTGGCCGTGCGTATACTTATTTCTGTCTAAAATAAAGGTATTAAAAGCTTGACTAAATGGTTTGAGCTTTTTTGTTGAATTAAATTCGGAAAATTCTTGATAGATTTTTGAACCTCTTATGTCATCCAAAAACCATTTTTTTACTGCCATAAAATCCATTTTCATCAACAGCACTCTTTCTTCTTCGGATTTTAGAATCGTTCTATTTATAATTATCTGATGAATTCGGTCCTTGATATCTTCCGCACTGTCAACACAGGATTTTATTAATGCTTGCATACCTCCAAATAATCTAATCTGGTCACTGTTCGGAGCATTCCCAAATTCAATTGGAGGCGGATTAGGTCCCATTTGTCCAATGGACAAAGTCGTAATACTTTTAGTCATTGGAACATTATGAATCGGATCAGTAAATTCGTAAGAGCCCGTAGTGCTTGCTATTATTGTCCTTGGTGCAAGGAGTATTACTTTAGGGCTTAAAATTTCCATTATTTTGCTCGTAATTTTGATTTACTCATCTTCCCACTTATTGTTCATAACAAGCTTATATACGCAAGTTTTGTGATTACAAATACCTATAATCGCTTACAAATATCTGTAAATCATTGTTGATACAATTTACTTATAGCTAAAGTACGAATAACAAAGCTGTATAAAAACATCAAAATCAAAGAACATATCAACAAATCAATTACTCCATTTTTCCTTATTCAATAGGTGTTACAATATATTTTCTCTTAAATTTCAACAAACACAAAAACATCACATAAAAAAAGTAAATTTGTAAATAACCTAAAAACATCCCATTAGCGCCTACCATGTCAAAGAATTATTTAGATGAATTAAATCCAGTACAACGCAAAGCAGTTGAATGTACCGAAGGCCCTGTAATGATCATTGCCGGTGCAGGATCCGGGAAAACGCGTGTACTTACTTATCGTATTACCCACCTTATAAAAAAAGGTGTTGATCCTTTTAATATATTATCGCTCACGTTCACCAATAAAGCGGCACGTGAAATGAAAGAACGTATTGCCAAAGTGGTTGGTACAAGCGAATCGAGAAACATCTGGATGGGTACTTTCCACTCGGTTTTTTCCCGCATTTTACGCAGTGAAGCTGAGAAGCTTGGCTATCCGCAGAATTTCACCATTTATGATACTGATAATTCCAAAAGCTTAATAAAAGCAATTTTAAAAGAGCAGGGCCTGGATGATAAGATATATAAACCCGGTATGGTTTTGTCGCGTATTTCCGCTGCAAAAAATAATTTAATTTCTGCACAAGCATATCAAAATGATAAGCAGGCGTTGGAAGAAGACCGTCAGGCAGCAAAGCCCAAAATGGGCCTTATCTATCAGATCTATGCTCAACGTTGTTTCAAAGCAGGTGCAATGGATTTTGATGATCTGTTATTTAATACCAATATTTTATTGCGTGATTTCCCTGCGGTATTACATAAGTACCAGCATAAGTTCAAATACATCATGGTGGATGAGTACCAGGATACTAACTTTTCGCAATATGTAATCATTAAACAGCTTGCCGCTGCATACCGCAATATATGCGTAGTTGGTGATGATGCACAAAGTATTTACGCATTCCGTGGCGCCAATATTCAAAACATTTTCAATTACGAAAAAGATTATCCTGAGCTAAATATATTTAAACTGGAACAAAATTATCGTTCTACAAAAATCATTGTAGGGGCCGCTAATACTGTTATTTCTAAAAATAAGGAACAACTCAAAAAAAATGTTTTTACGGAGAACACAGAAGGCGAACTCATCAAAGTAATGAAAACGGAATCGGATAATTCCGAGGGAAATTTTGTTGCCAGTTCCATTTTTGAAACAAAGATGAATGAGCAGGCACATAACCGTGAATTTGCTATCCTTTACCGCACCAACGCACAATCACGTGCTATGGAGGAAGCGTTGCGCAAACAAAATATTGCTTATCGAATATTTGGTGGTCTGTCGTTTTATCAACGTAAAGAGATCAAAGATCTATTGGCCTATTACCGCCTTGCCATTAATAGTAATGATGAGGAATCCTTAAAAAGGATCATCAATTATCCTGCACGTGGAATAGGTGACACTACTATTGATAGAATTATTGTTGCCGCAAACGACCATAACATAAGCCTTTGGAGGGTGATTGAAAATATCAATGAATTTGACATTGGTTTAAATGCTGGAGCAAAAGCCAAAGTGGATGAGTTTACGGTGCTGATAAAAAGCTTTTCCGCCATGCTTCAAACACATAGCGCGTATGACCTGGGGCAATACATAGCAGTTCATTCCGGCATCCTGAGAGATCTGTATGCTGATAAATCACCGGAAGGAGTAAGCCGGCATGAGAACATTCAGGAATTACTAAACGGATTAAAAGAATTTACTGAAAGTGAAATTGATTTAAATGATATTGGGGCTGAGAACCAAGAAGCAGGGGATGGGAATCAAGATTTAAGAAGCAAGAATCAAGAAGGGGGAGATGAGGAACAAGATTTAAGAATCAAGAATCAAGAAGAAGAGGAAAAAGAGCTTAAGGAAGCAGGTATTGACACTGCGATTAATGGATTGTTATTTTCTTTCGATGAACAAAAGTCTGACATTGAGAATCCAACCGCTGAAATAACTACTAATCCTACATTGGATCTATTTATGCGGGATATTGCATTAATGACCGATGCAGATAAAAAAACGGAAACTGAAGAAGATAGAAATAAAGTTTCTTTAATGACCATACATGCTGCAAAAGGCCTGGAATTCCCTTATGTGTATGTTGTAGGTTTGGAAGAGAATTTATTTCCATCACAAATGTCGTTAACAGAAAGAGCTGATCTGGAAGAGGAACGGAGATTATTTTATGTTGCCATTACCCGTGCCGAAAAACGTGTAACCCTCTCCTACTCTACTACACGATACCGCTGGGGAAATTTAATCTATTGCGAGCCAAGTAGATTTATTGAGGAAGTGGATGCGAAATATTTAGACATGCCAACAGAAAGCAGCAGCCGATTGTTTGGTAATGAAGAATATTCAAGCAAGCCGAAACAATATAGTACTAAGCCTAAAGAGACCTTTGTGCAGCGACCTGTTATTGGAAAAAATTTAGTTAAAATTAATACTGCTTCTAAAAACACTTCTGATTTTGATACCGAAAGTTTGCGAAGTTTACAAGTGGGTATGGAGGTAGAGCACGATCGATTCGGAAAAGGGAAAGTAATAAATATGGATGGTGATTTCCCTAATAATAAAACTACCGTGTTTTTTGAAGGTGTTGGACAAAAACAATTATTAATAAAGTTTGCGAAACTGAGGATTGTGTGAACCTCACCCCTTAATCCCCTCTCCAATTGGAGAGGGGGAGGGAGAGGCTTGAAAATAAAAGGCAATGATCAGAGCCATTAAAAAAAAACAAAATTCTAAAAATGAAAAAAATAAAATATTTTTTTTTATCGCTCTTTTCTAAAAAATATATAAAAGGAAAACCAAGTAATTCAAGTGCTCCAATGACGACAAAATCATTTTATGATTTTACGATGAGATCAATTGAAGGAAAAGATATTCCCTTTTCTACTTATAAAGGCAAAAAAGTATTGGTTGTAAATACAGCCTCAGAATGCGGTTACACTCCACAATTTAATGAATTGGAAGAGTTGCATGAAAAACATAAAGATAAAGTGGTGTTACTTGGCTTTCCTGCAAATAATTTTGGCGCTCAGGAACCGGGTAGTAATGAAGAAATTGCAAGCTTTTGCCAGCGGAATTTTGGTGTGACATTTCAACTATTTGAAAAATCGGATGTGAAAGGGCCTAATCAAAACCGCTTATATCAATGGCTTACACATAAAGATCAAAATGGATGGAATGATACAGCTCCCAGCTGGAACTTCTGTAAATATTTAATTAATGAAAAAGGAGAGTTGGTGAAATTTTATTCTGCGGGTGTAAGTCCTATGAGTGATGAGGTTTTGAGAGAGTTGTAATAACTTCTTTATTTGCTTCTATTTTAAATTAAATAATAATTCAATTTAGAATTTCAAAAACTGTGTGTTTTTCTTTTGTCTGTCTCGTCCTGAAAAAAGCTGACACGAGT
>JAZKBX010000001.1:0-9192 GCA_040388455.1 Bacteroidota bacterium | reverse complement strand
TGATTATAATTTTCAATGAAGTTGATTATAATCATCGAAAAAAAATCGAATTGAATTTACCTTTGATTTAGCATGATTCAGAATTTATTTTTGGTCAGAGGCTGATTAAAAAAGACAAATACTATCTGAAAGGATATGAGAACTATTGAATCCGAGCAAGAAAAGAAATCCTTTTTTAATTGAACAATTCTCAACTAATTTAAAATTACTAAAGATGAAACGGGCTGAACTATTCATATGTATTATTTGTTTTGGAATAATAGGTTGCAACGGACAAAACAGTAGCAAATTTGATAGCCCCAATACTATCGCGGGTATTACATTTGAAGAAAAACAAAAGAGAGACCTATCCAATAACCCAACTGATCCAAGCCTGATTGACCCCAGCCCTGATCTAAATTTCAGAATTGCAGCTAAAAAGGCAACGCCAGGTGTAGTCCACATCAGAACTACGTATCCTCTTGATACCAGATTTGATTCACATAGTCAGTTTAGTGAAGATTTTTGGTATAGATTTTTCTCTGAGGAACCATTAACAAAACAACAAGCAGATGCCTCGGGCGTAATTATTAGTAGTGATGGGTATATAGTTACAAACGACCATGTGGTTCAGGATGCCGAAGATATCGAAATAACACTTCAGGACCAGAGATCATATAAAGCAAAAGTTGTAGGAATTGATCAGGAAACTGATCTGGCATTATTAAAAATTAAGGAAACTAATTTGTCGTTCATCGAATTCGGAAATTCTGATGAAATAGAGGTAGGTGACTGGGTTCTTGCAGTTGGGAATCCTTTCAACTTAACATCAACAGTAACAGCGGGCATTGTGAGTGCAAAAGCACGTGGTATAAATATAAAAAGAGAGGGAGAAGAAGAAGCAAGGTCAGAATCCTATATACAAACAGATGCCGCTGTTAACCGGGGAAATAGTGGTGGAGCCTTGGTTGATTTCAATGGGAAATTAATTGGGATCAATTCCATTATTGCAACTCCAACTGGTTCGTACGCGGGATATTCATTTGCAACTCCTGTAAACACCGTAAAAAAAATCATTGATGATCTGTTTATAAATGGCAAAGTACAGCGGGGATATTTAGGACTGGTTTTAAAAAACATGAATGCGGATATGTCAAGAGAGTTCAACACAGATATAACTACAGGTGTATATATTGATAGTGTTCTTAGTGGCGGTGCAGCAATGGAAGCGGAATTAAAATTAAAGGATATAATTACAGCAGTTGATGATCATAAAATAATAACATCAGCACAATTGAAGGAAATAATAGACCGGCATCGTCCGAATGAAAAAATAATTTTGACAATTATTCGTAATGGTAAAGAGAAGCGAGTTCCCTTAACGTTAAAAGGAATCGAAGGCGTTTTTTCGAAAACAGTAATAAACAAAACAGAACTATTAAAAAAACTTGGGATTAAAGTAGTTGAATTATCGGCAAAAGAAAAAAAGAAATTGAAACTGACCTCTGGTTTAAAAGTAGCTGAAATATCAAAAGGTGAAATCTATAATAGTACAAATATTAAAAAAGGATTTATCATTACAAAAATAAATGGCAAGCCTGTTAACACAGAACAAGCTTTAGTAAAGGCCTTTGAAAATAAAAAATCCGGTGTAACCATGGAAGGTATATATCCAGGGTTTCCTGCAATTATCTATTACACGTTTAGTCTGGATTGACCTCTAAATGGTGTAGTACTAAATCACTAAAAAAAATCGAACATCCATTAGGGGAATCATGTTCAATTTTTCAAGAACCTGATTTAATGTTTGTTACTTTTTAAAAACATTACAATTACATCAATAATTATACACGTATCCCAACAACTAAAATATCATCCGTCTGCTCTATATTACCTTTCCAATTTTCGATAAAAGAATCTAGGTGCCTTTTTTGATCTTCCATTGATTTAAATTGATTTACGAGTATTTCTTTTTTAAAACTTTTTGTCTTTAATTTTTTATTATTCCCAATGCCAAACTGATCCGCAAACCCATCAGAAAATAAATAAACGGTATCATTTTTTTGTAAATTAATTTCATGTTTCGTAAATTCCTGTTCATCAAGAGTATACCCGCCAATGGCGGCTTTGGTTGCTTTGGTTTCTTCAATTATACAGTTACCGTTCCTTACAACCCATATCGGCCGATTAGCGCCTGCATATGCAACCTTGGTCATATCTTTATTAAAGGCACAAATTGCAATATCCATTCCATCGCTTGTTGAATTCCCATCACCTGACTGATGCAACACTTTTTTCATTCCGATATTTACTGATCGTAAAATAGTGGAAACATCATCGCTATGCATAACTGCTTCATTCAATTTTTCAGAACCAATAGCGCTCATAAATGCACCAGGTACACCGTGGCCGGTGCAGTCCGCAACTGCGATTAATATTTTATCAACCGATTCAAAAAACCAATAAAAATCTCCACTTACGATGTCTTTAGGCTTAAATAATATAAATGACGCTGGCAAAGCGGTTTCAACTTCCAATAAAGGCGGAAGTATAGATCTTTGAATCCGTTCGGCATAATTGATACTATCCGTAATTTCATGATTTTTCCTGGCAATAATAATGTTTTGTTCAGCCAATTTTAAATTCGCATTCTTTACCATCCGATTAGTTCGAATAGAAAATATCATCAAAAAAACGATAGCTAAAATCACTATGATTGAAATACTTAGAAAAGTATTTTGGTTTTTTATTTTTATAACCTGAGCATTTAGGATATTTTTCTGAAACAAAATTTCCTTTTCATGAGCAATAATTTCATTCTTCCTTTTAAGTATCAATCGATTTTGTTTCTCAAGCACCGAGGCTTGCAGTTCCATTTCTTTTTTTTGAGCTGAAATCCGTTGCTCTTTAAATAAAATTTCAGCATTCTGCAAAATCACCTTTTGCTGTTCAAGATCAAGTTTATTAAGTATTTCGTCTGTAAGACGGATAGTTATTCTGCTGTTTATTCTCCGAATAGCACCATCCGGGCATTGTACTTTAATATCATCAAAATGGATGGCGCTTTCAATGTTGGGATTAAGAATGTATGATTTCATTTCTTCGGTCAAACAACCATTATGGGAATTTAACATCCTGACATTGGTAATGGAACGATCTTGATTTATTAAACTTACCCCCATTGAAAATGAAGTAACATTAAATTTTAAATTTAAAAGGAAATTAGGAATTTCAGCACTAATGCATGCAGCACTAATCAAATCTTCCCTTTTTGAATTTGTGTCGCCCGTGAGGTTTCCTAAGTAAGGAACAGGACTTGGAATAAACAAACATTTTAGTACCACTGCTTCGGCTAATTCGCCTGCGTTAAATATTTCGATGGTTGCATCACCACGTTTATAAACTTTGGCAATATATTTCCCATCTTTACCTTCAATAGTACCAGGACTTATTTTAACGGTCAAATTCTCTGAAGGGACTCCCGCTATGGCAATTATCAAAAAATTGTCAACCCCTATATACAACGCATTAAGATCATTCATAGAAATTGAAGCACTCTCGTTTTTCTGACTATATAATAAATTACAAAACAGTATAAGGAACAAAGTAAAGCTTTTAAAAAAGGCAAGTTCAATAAAATTAAGTATACAGTTTTTCATTTAACAATAATTACAACTCCTATTTTCTAACGTTAAAACATTGAGCCCCCGCCTCCAAAAGAAATTATCAAACAAATTATCGTCTTGCATTTTCCTTCAAAAGACCAAATTTGTTATGAGGTAGTTTACTCGCTTTCCAATAATTAATAATAATATTCAAAAGCTCAACAGCGCTATGAAAATCTTTCGCCTTTTCGAAATACCCCTGAACAGAATATTCAAAAGCTTTTTCAATATTCTCTTCCGAACCATCACTTGACATGAAAATAAAAGGAATACTTTTCATACGGAGTTTTTTGTCATTAAAGATTTCTTCCCTTAATTGAAGTCCGTCCAATACCGGCATATTTATATCGCACAGTATTAATATCGGTTGCACTTCATCGCCTTTCAAGTAGGTCAACGCCTCTTTCCCATTATCAACAACAACTATTTCATTGGCTATTCCAAGAGCTAAAAAAGCTTCTTTTAAAATGGTCTGATCACCTTTATTATCTTCAACAACTAATAAAGCTCCAATTTTGTTTTTTTTTGTTTCCATTCTTTTTGTTGAGTCAATTTTAAAATTCAAAAAATATTTCATGCTCGCTTTAGCAAACTCTTTTTATATGAATTTAACGTCACTTATCCCAACTGAAACAAAAAAAAAACCATGTTAATATTAATATTCCCATGAAATAATTCCCCTATATGTCCATTAATTTCCTCATCTCCTTATAAAAGGAATCAGTTGCCGCTGCATTTAAGATGGCATATTAATTACTTCTACAAAATGATATTGCAAATAAAATAATTAGTGAATTTAAAAATCAATAAAATGAAAAAAAAAATTATCATTCTTTCGGTCTTGTCGGCAATGACTGCAGGAATTTTTTATGGCTTCAATCATATTCAAGCTAACGAAACACCAACTGAACAGGACCAGGTTGTGAACATGCCGAACCTCAAAACCTGGCCAGAAGCATCCCAAAAGGCCGCTAAAGAAATGGAAACAAAATATGGTAAACCAAATGGAGCAACCTCCGATATGCTAATTTGGAATAATAATGGAATTTGGTTAAAAACTATTGTTTACAAAAATGAAATGAAGCACAATTTTCCAAAATCACATACCGATGTTATTGAACAGTGGGTAAATTATAGTGTTCCATTAAACAACTACGATGAACTTGCTTTTTATGATGGCAGTGTTACTGCAAATAGAACTAATGGAACTATTTCAGCACGATGTGACAATGAAGCAATGAATCTTTTAGCACTAAATCTAACATACGATATCGTTAGTAACAGCAAAACGGTTGAAGAAGCACGTATGAATTATGGTAAAGATGCTATGGCCTATATGAAAGGTGAAAAACCGGCATACACCCAAAAGTTGAACTTTATAAGTGACAAAACGGCCCCTGATCCAGATAAGCAATTAGACCTAGAAATGGAACAAATGAAATTAGGTGTGGGGAAATAACAATCGTTTAAAATTTACAATACAATTTTTTTTAGGAAACAAAACACAGCATTAAAATACAGTCAAACTTTAAAAACAATAAATATGACAACCATTGTAAAAACAGAAGAATTAACTATTGGAAGCACAGTATTTTCCAATAAAGGTTATATACCTACCAATTATACATGCGAAGGAGAAAATATCAATCCATCAATTACCATTGAAAACATTCCATCCGGAACAAAAAGTTTAGCACTCATCGTGGATGACCCCGATGGCGCAGATGGTGTATTTGACCACTGGATAATATGGAACATCCATCCTATGGAAATGATAATTGAAAACACGGCTCCAGGCACGCAAGGAAAAAACAGTTTCGGGAAAATAAGTTATCAGGGCCCTTGCCCTCCTGAAGGTAAAGATCATAGATACTTTTTCAAGGTATATGCATTAGACACCTTACTTGATCTTAAAAAAGGGACGGATAAAAAAACTCTTGAAAAAGCCATGCAGGAACACATTCTAGCTAAAGGAGAAATAATTGGCATGTACAAAAAATCGAAACACAAGAATTTATAATATCTCAAAAAACAAAATTATGGCCTTCACATTACCGGCTCTTCCTTACCTGAAAGAGTCATTAGAACCTTTTATAGATGTGATGACAATGGAGATTCATCATGCTAAACATCACAATGCTTACGTTACCACTTTGAATAAAGCTATTGAAAATACAGATGCGGATAAAATGAGCATTGAAGATATTTTGAAAAACATTTCTCAATATCCGGTCATTGTGCGCAATAACGCTGGAGGACATTATAATCATAGCATGTTCTGGACTCTTTTACGACCTGATGGTGGAGGAAATCCGAATGGAAAGCTGGGAAATGAAATTCATTCTGCATTTGATTCTTTTGATGAATTTAAAAAACAATTCGCAGAATCCGCAACAGGAAGATTTGGTTCAGGATGGGCATGGCTAATAAAAAATGAATTCGGGAAACTGGAAATTTGTTCAACAGCAAATCAGGATAACCCATTAATGGACATTGCTGAAAAGAAAGGGATTCCAATACTTGGCCTTGACGTTTGGGAACATGCCTACTATCTGAAATATCAAAACCGAAGGTCTGAATATATTGAAGCCTGGTGGAATATAGTAAACTGGGATGAAGCATCTAACCGCTTCTCACAAGTTCAAAAAAAGGAACAAACACACACACAAATAAAATGAAAAAAAACAAAACTATTTTCCAAAACACACCGGGAAAAGATGAGCCTCCTGTAAAGCCCGAAAAAGATATTCCGGTAAAACCTGATAAAAATCCAGATCCCACTAAACCAAGGCCTGGAGGTAATGAGCCTGAAAAAAATGACCCTACTCGAATTGAACAGCCGGGTAAATCAGATCCAACGCGAATTGATCAATACCCACAAAAAATGGGCTAACCTTGTTAACCGAATGGGTTAAATTATTTTTGTCATTGTTACTATAATCTATTTTTTGAGGGAAATAAATTTCTATAACATACCATCTCAAAGTTTCAATTACAAAGATTTTAAACAGGATATAAAAGATTGATAAACGTCAAAAAAAACATAAAATGAAAACAACGGAAATTAATATTACAATAAACGAATCTGTTAAACTACAAGGAACTCTTAATATACCTTCCGGTGCAGAATCCTTTGTTATTTTTTCACATGGAAGTGGAAGCAGCCGCTTCAGTTCCAGAAACAGACATGTTGCAGGAATATTGAATAAAGAGAAAATTGCCACGCTGCTCATTGATTTACTTACAAAAAAAGAAGACGAAGTTTTTGAAAATCGTTTCAATATTGATTTACTCACAGAACGCCTTGTCTCAGTCACTAAACAGGTGCATCAATTTCCAGAATTAAAAAACTTACCCTTGGGGTATTTTGGCGCAAGCACTGGTGCAGCATCTGCACTAAAAGCAGCGGAAATCCTTAACGATATTATTGAGGCGATCGTTTCCAGAGGTGGCCGCCCGGACCTTGCAAAATCGTCCTTAACAAATGTTAAAGCCCCTACATTATTAATTATTGGCAGCTTAGATGAAAACGTTATTGAATTGAATAAACGTGCCTATTCATCACTCAATTGCGAAAAAAAAATTGAAATAATTGAAGGAGCAACTCATTTATTTGAAGAACCAGGAAAATTGGATGAAGTAGCTGAACTTGCTACCAACTGGTTTAAAAAACATTTATATAAAATAGAAGTTGAAAAACAAACGATCAACAGGTAACAGACCGCAATAAAAAAATGAAAACATGAAAATTTCATATTTAAAAGATAGATCTGGCGAAAGCATCGATCTGAACAAATTAATTTTTGATAATTCGATTGAATTAAATAGCAGCACCGATCTTGATGCACTTATTGAAATAATCGGTGAATCAAAATATGTATTACTTGGTGAAGCCTCTCATGGAACACACGAATATTACACCTGGCGAACGCAGATCAGCAAAAAATTAATCGAGAAAAAAGGTTTTTCATTTATTGCCGTGGAAGGGGATTGGCCAGATTGCTATCGCGTAAATCGATACATAAAAAACTATGCTGATTCAGGAAAATCAGCTTTAGATGTATTGCATACCTTCAATCGCTGGCCGACATGGATGTGGGCCAATTGGGAAATAGTAG
The DNA here is from genome assembly GCA_040388455.1 of Bacteroidota bacterium. GTDB lineage: Bacteria > Bacteroidota > Bacteroidia > 2-12-FULL-35-15 > 2-12-FULL-35-15 > 2-12-FULL-35-15. Next base: position 1,430 of record JAZKBX010000001.1, on the reverse strand, counting down.
CGTTAACGGAATGGCTCAAAACTCATAATTCCTCCCTTCCAAAAAATCGCAAAACCGGATTTTATGGATTAGATGTATATAGCTTGTGGGAATCGTTCGACACAATTATAAAATACCTTGACAAAGAAGATCCTAAAACAAAACATACCGCTAAAAATGCGTTGAAATGTTTTGAACCCTACAGTGAAGGAGAAGGACAAGCTTATGCCCGCGCCACTCTTATGGTTCCATCAATATGTGAAGAAGCGGTCATCGATCTATTAACGCAGGTCAGAAAAAACATGGTCAGCTACAATACCGATCCGGAAGCAGTGATGAGCGCTGAACAAAATGCCCATGTTATTGTAAATGCCGAACGCTATTATCGCGCAATGGTAAAACCCGGACCTGAATCATGGAACATCCGTGACCATCACATGGTGGATACATTAGATCGGTTAATAAAATTTCATGGCCCTGAATCAAAAGCAATAATTTGGGAACACAACACCCACATTGGTGATGCGCGAGCAACAGATATGGTTCGTGAAGGAACTGTAAATGTAGGTCAATTATTAAATGAGCAACACAAAGATGAAGGCGTATTCTCTATCGGTTTTGGTTCATATAAAGGGACAGTGATCGCAGGCCGTGAATGGGGTGATATTATGCGAGTAATGAATCAACCGGATGCTATACCTGATAGTTGGGAATTTCTTTTGCATCAGCTTGATTCAAAAAACAGAATTGTTTTTATGAATGAAGAGATGAAAAAAAAGATCGGCAAAAAAGAATTCGGACACCGTGCTATTGGTGTAGTATATCATCCACAGTATGAATACCTTGGAAATTATGTTCCAAGCCTGATGCCACACCGTTATGATGCCTTCGTTTATATTGATGAAACATCTGCATTGCACCCACTTCATATGGAACCCGATGGTCGTCAAATGCCTGAAACATTTCCTTTTGGAGTATAAAATTTTAATAACTATAAATAAAAAATAAAAAAAATGGAAAACAAAACAATGATCGAGGAACTTTATTTCTGTGCCGCGCAATGCACAAGATGCTATGATGCATGTCAAATGGAAAAAGATAAAACACAATTAGAAAATTGCATGAAACTTGATGAGGAATGTGCAGAGATTTGCCGATTGACAGCCGTTCGTTTAGAAAAAAAATCTGAAAACTCAGATAAGTATTTAAAATTATGTGCAGAAATATGTGAAGCCTGTGCAACAGAATGTGAAAAACATTCTCAATTGGAACATTGCAAAACATGTGCTGAGGTTTGCCGTAAATGCGCTGAAATGTGTCTTCAGCCGGCACATTAGTGAAATTTCAAAAATATTAAAAGCTCACCAGCATCGCTCATTTGAACCCTGCCCGGCTGATTTATAAATCAACCGGGCAGGATGAGCATTATTATAATTCTGAAAAATAATTGG